>CAYMNT010000016.1:0-11960 GCA_964391875.1 uncultured Bdellovibrionales bacterium | reverse complement strand
AATTACAACACTTTAATGATATAATAAAGGTATAGAGGGCTGGGATTCGCATAGCCGTGCACGTTATATTCAATCGTGAGCTTCGGGCATAAAAAGAAAGTTTAATAAAAGTAAGAAAATATCAACTAATTATGAATTTCAAAATTAGAAAAGCAACCTTAAATGATATTGATACAATTGTTGAATTGAATAAACAATTAGCTGATTATCATAGGAAAATTGATAAATATTACAAGCCAGGCTCAGAGACAAGAAAAGGCTTTAAGAAATATTTATTAGAAATTATAGGAAAAAGAAATGTTAAAATTATTGTTGTGGAAATAAATAATAAAATTATTGGTTATTTTATTGGAACAATTGAAAAAGCAAAACCTTTTGTTGTTCCAAAAAGAATTGGTAGGGTTTCAGACGCTTTTGTTGAGGAGAAATATAGAAAATCTGGAATTGGAAAAATGATGTTTAATGAGTTAATCCAATGGTTCAAAAAAAATAAAATAAAACATATTGAACTTTCCGTTGATTCAAGGAACGAAATAGGTATTAAAACTTGGCAAAAATTTGGTTTTAGAGAATTTATGAAAAAGACGAGATTGGATTTATAGTGCCCTTTGTCCACGACTTCTCGGCATTTCGTATCTCGACCTTCGCTAACGCTCGGGGAATATAACAGCCGTTAAGCGGGCTCATAACGGCTTCGCCTATTCGCCCCAAGTCGTTCCTTTGGAATGACTTCGTTTAACGACATATATTAGGCGAAATGGCAAAAACTTTTTAATGCACTATTTATATAAAGAACTCTTGCCTACATCTTCCTCAAAGAACGCGATGATTTGACGAAAAGAATAATTGCTTCTATTCTAGTAACAGTAGGAGTATTTTTATTGGTGTAAAAATAATCAAAATAATTAACAACCTACTTTCGGGTAAGTTTTTTTTGAGCTTGCCTACTTGAGGTGTTTTATAAAGAATTAAATAAAAAAATGAATCAACAACTTTCTACCGAAGAAGTAAAAGAATTAATTAAAGATAAAAAAGTATGGCTTTTAGATGTAAGAGAAGGTTATGAATTTAATGCAGGGCACATCAAAGGCGCTAAGTTAGTGCCTTCAACTAGGTTTGATGAAGAGTTTGATAAATTAGGAATTAAAAAGAATGATAAGATTATTCTTTATTGTCGTACCGGTAGTCGTAGCGATTTTATTTTGCATAGATTATTAGAGAAAGGATATAAGAATTCCGGTCATTTAGAAATGGGATTGGTGGAATGGATGAATTATGGAGAAAAAGTAGTAAAATAAATAACTAAAAAATTACTAAAAAAATAATGCTGGATAATTTTTTAAGAAAAATTTCAAAAGATATCGGAATTGATTTAGGCACTGCCAATACATTAGTTTATGTAAGAGGAAAGGGTATCGTCATTAACGAACCTTCTATTGTGGCAATTAATAAAAAAAATAATCAAATTTTAGCCATTGGCAAAGAAGCGAGAAAGATGGTGGGAAAAACACCTTCTCATATTGTGGTTTCTCGTCCTTTAGTTGATGGAGTGGTCTCTGATTTTGAAACCACTGAATTAATGTTGAAACATTTTATTGACAAGGTACATAAAGACTCTTTCAGTTTACTGCCTCATCCCCGAGTGGTTATTGGAATTCCTTCCGGAGTAACGGAAGTGGAAAGGAGGGCGGTAATTGATGCGGCCAAAAATGCAGGAGCGAGACAAGTATTTTTAGTGGATGAACCCATGGCGGCCGCTTTAGGAGCCAGATTGCCTGTGCAAGATGCGGCGGGAAATATGATTGTTGATATTGGAGGAGGTACCACCGAGGTGGCTATTATTTCTTTGGGAGGAGTGGTGGCCAGTAGGTCTTTGAGAATTGCCGGAGATAAAATGAATGAAGACGTTATTCGTTTTGCTCGAGATAAACATAATATTATTTTAGGAGAAAAAACAGCGGAAGATATTAAGATTGCCATTGGTAGCGCTTTTCCCTTAACGGAACAATTAGAAATGAAAATTAGAGGAAGAGATTTGATTAGTGGGCTTCCCAAAGAGGTAACCATTAATGATACGGAAGTGCGGGAAACATTAAGTCGTTCCATTAAAGTGATTGTTAACAGTATTAAAGCCACCATTGAGGAAATTCCCCCGGAATTGGTGGGAGATATTATGCAACGAGGAATTATTTTAGCCGGGGGAGGCGGGATGATTAGGGGCTTAGATAAATTAATTTTTGAACAAACTGAAATGCCGATTAAAATTATGGAAGATCCACTCACGGCGGTGGCACGAGGAACCGGTGTGGTTTTGGAAGATTTAGATGAATTAAAAGATGTTTTATTTGAAGTTGATGACAAAAAGACCATTAGATAATGTTCAATCAAAGGTTAGTTTTATAAAAAACATTAACTATCGGTAGATGAAAAAAATTTCTTTCAAAAAAAAGATAAACCTGGTGATAATATTATCATTAAGTGTCTTGGGAGTTATTTTTTATTTAAGAAATAATCATCCTTTGGAAAAAATAATTATCCCTCCGGCTAATTTTTTTGCTTCACTGGGAGATTGGGGGCGAGATAGGATAGAATTTTTTTCTTCCATTGGGAAAATGAAAAAACAAGATATTTTTTTAAGAGAAGAAAATCTGAAGTTGAAATCACAATTGGCGAAATTAAAGGATGTAAAAAATGAAAATGATAAATTGCGTAGTGAACTGGATTTAGCGCCCAAAGAAAAATATACTTTACGAGCAGCTTTAATAGTGGGACGTGATTTAAGCGGTCGAAGTAAAATATTCGTTATTAATCAAGGAGCGAAGAGCGGAATAAAAAAAGGGATGGCGGTGATAATTGGCGAAGGGATTTTAGTGGGCAAAGTATTAACGGTCAATCCTAATTCCTCTTCCATTCAATTATTATTTGATCAAAATTCAAAAATTAATGCAGAAATAGTTGAATCGGGACTAAAAGGTATTGTGGTGGGTAAATTCGGTACTTCAGCGGAAATGGAAATGCTTCCTCAAATTAAAGAGATAAAAAAAGGTGATACCATTATCACTTCCGGTGTTGGTAATATTTTCCCGCGAGGATTATTGGTTGGTTATATTAAAGAAGTGGCACCCAGCAGTGATCAGCTGTTTCAACAAGCTACCATAACTTTCCCCGGAAAACTTAATGATTTAAGGATGGTCTGGGTAATTTTATCAAGTTAGCAATTTATTAAATATTTATGGTAAAAATAATCTTAGTCGGTTTAATGGTTATATTTTTTTTGGAGTTTTCTTTTCTTCCTCAGTTAATTCCAAGTTATCCCGGTCACTTTGTTTTATTGGCTGGATTAATTTTAATTATGGAAAAAACTTCTTACTTATTTTCCGGTATTATTTTTTTAGTGATGAGTTTTATTTGGGCAACATTTTCTTTTAATAATGCTTGGGTTATGGCTGTTTCACTTTTGGTTTTTTGGAGTTTAATGACTTTTTCAATGAAAAAAATAATTTTAGATAAAAATTCCAGCTTGATAAAAATAATTATTCGAGGAGGGCAAATTATTATTTTTGAAATCATTTTTGAAACATTTTATTTAATGCAAAATATTTTTTTAGAAAAAAATTCAGGCAATGTTTTTTCGGGACTTAATTGGTGGGATGGGTTTTTTTTTCTGGTGAGTATAGTATTAATTTTTTGGTGGGATAATTTATGGGAAAAGGCGGAACTTTTATGGGGAGAAGGGGAACGGGAGATAAAAATAAAATAAAAATAAATTTATGATTTTTTGGAAAAATAAAAAAAAAGCGATAAGAGAAATAGAAGATCCGTTGATGAATATTGAAGAAACGGATAAAGTGGAGAATAAAGAAGAAAATAAGCATAACAATATGTTGGTTTGGGGGGTGATGTTATTTTTTTTCGGAATTTTATTCAGTCGAGTGACTTATCTTCAATTACAACAGACTGATTACTATCGTAAATTGTCAGATAATAACAGAATTCAGTCCATTATTATCAGAGCTCCGCGAGGAATAATCAAAGATAGATTTGAGGAAGTTTTGGCGCATAACATTGCCGGTTTTGAACTTTTTATTGTTCCGGCTAATTTACCTCAAGAACAAGAGAAGAAGAGAATGATTTTGGATAAATTAAAAAAAATTACTTCTCTGGAAGATGATAAAGCCGATTTGATTTTAAAAGCTTCAGCTAAAGATAAAAAACATTATTCATTAAAAGAGAAAATAACTACGGAAGAAGCCTTGCAACTGATAGAACAAATCGGTGAGTTGCCGGGGATTTATGTTAGTCAGTCAGCTCAACGAGAATATCCTCAAGGGGAAAGTTTCGCTCACATTATCGGATATGAAGGTAAAATTACTCAGGCAGAATTAAAGAAAAGAAAAAAATATTTATTGATTGATCATCTTGGTAAAAGTGGTTTGGAGTTAATTTACGAGAAAGAATTACATGGGCAACATGGTCGACGTCGATTTGAAGTGGATGCCAAAGGAGAAGTGGAGAGAGAATTGGAAAAGGTGCAACCCTTAGTGGGAGATGAGTTGATTTTAAATATTGATGCACGTTTACAGAATAAAGTTTTTGATATTTTGAAAAATAGTTTAGCGAAAAATAAAGAGGCCACGGGAGCAACGGTGATAATTGTTGATCCGCGAGGCGGACAAATACGTGCTTTAGTCAGTCTACCTTCTTTTGACAATAATTTATTTGTGGGAGGGATTAAACAAGAGGACTACCAACGTTTAATCAGTGATGAAAATAAACCATTGTTAAATAGGGCCATTAGCGGAGAATATCCACCCGGTTCAGTTTTTAAATTGGTCATAGCCGGAGCCGCCCTGGAAGAAAGAGTTATCCAAGAAAATACCAGCGTTAATTGTAGTGGTAGTATCACTGTAGGAAAATGGACTTTTCCTGATTGGAAAGCTCATGGAGTGACCGATGTGAAAAAAGCTATCGCGGAAAGTTGTGATGTCTTTTTTTATGCCTTGGGGGGAGGTTATGGAAATATTAATGGCTTGGGAGCTAATCGTATTAAACAATATGCCGAATTGTTTGGTTATGGAGAAAAGAGTGGAATAGATTTATCCGGGGAAGTAAAAGGAAATATCCCCGATAAAAGCTGGAAATTTAAACAAATAGGTGAACGTTGGTATTTGGGTGATGATTATCATATGGCCATTGGTCAAGGGTTTGTTTTGGTTACTCCTTTACAAGTGGCGATGGCCACTTCAGCCATTGCCAACGGGGGGACGCTTTTTGTTCCGAGAATAGTGGATAAAATTATCAATCCCTACACCCACCAAGAAAAAAATATTTCTGCAGAAGAAAAAAATAAGATATTAATTGGTAAAGATAATTTGAAAATAGTTAGAGTGGGAATGCGTCAAACGGTGGAGGGAGAGAAAGGTTCGGCACGTTCCCTGAATAGTCTAAAGGTGGCGGTGGCGGGTAAAACAGGGACTGCTCAATTTGGAAGTGAAGATAAAACTCATTCCTGGTTCACTTCTTTTGCTCCCTATGAACAACCGGAGTTGGCCATGGTGGTCTTAGTGGAAGGAGGAGGGGAAGGACATCTTTGGGCGGTGCCCATTACCAAAGAAATTTATCAGTGGTATTTTGATTGGCAGAGAGGAGACAAAAATCCCCACAAGGAAGATAATTTAGAAAATAAAGTTGATTAGAAGTAAAAAAGAAGATAGAATGGGAAGAGTTAATTTTTAAAAGTAATAATTATGGAAATAAAAAAAAACGAACAAAATGAATTAATGAAAGAAATAGCGTCAGAAAATTTTAAACGATGGAATGAACAATTACAGACTAAAAAACCTGAATTAGTGGCGGAAATGTATGATGAAAAAGGTGAATTATTTGGCACGGTTTCTTCTAAGATAAGAAAAGGAAGAAAGGAAATTGCTGAATATTTTAAGCATTTTTTAGAGAGCAATCCGGAAGGGAAAGTAACAAAGCGAGAAATTAAAAAGATTGATGAAAATACTTATTGGGAAGAAGGAGATTATACTTTTACGGTGGACAGTGAAGATGGTGGGCGAAAAGAAATAGAAGCCAGATTTACTTATCTTTGGCAAAAAAATCAAAAAGATGAATGGAAAATTATACATCATCATTCTTCGGCAAAAAATAAGGAAAATGATGAAATATTTAAAGAAGAGAAGGTTATTGATTTATCGAAGGGAGATATTGAAGAAGGATTAACGAAAAAGTTAACGGATAATTTTACTTTAAAAACAGGTTTTTTTCAAACAACTGATAGAAAAATTGTAAGATTTAGTTGGTTAACCGAAAAAGAAAAAGAAAAAGAAAAAATAGTAAACAAACATCTTTCTCTAAGGCCGGATGAGTCAAGCGGTGTTTAACAATAAACGATTTTATAGCATTAAGTTATTAAATTTAAAGTAATGAGCGGACACAGCAAATGGTCAACCATTAAGCATAAAAAGGCGGTAACCGATGCCAAACGTGCCAATGTTTTTACTAAATTATCTAAAGATATAACAATTGTGGCACGAGAAGGAGGAGGCGATCCGGAGATGAATTTTCGCCTACGTATGGCGATGGATAAAGCTAAAAATCTTAATATGCCCAAGGAAAATATTGAACGAGCGATTAAACGAGGGACCGGTGAATTAAAAGATGGAGCAGTTATTGAAGAAATAATTTATGAGGCCTATGGTCCGGGACAAATTGCCATGCTGATTAAAACAGCCACGGATAATAAAAATAGGACCTTAAGTGAACTAAAAGACATTCTCAATAAAAACGGAGGAAAATTTGTTGAAAGTGGAGGTGTTATTTGGCAATTTGACCAAGTGGGAAAATTAAAATTTAACCAACCGAAATCAAGTAAACTAGAAAAGGAAGATTTAGAAATGATAATTATTGATGCCGGAGCAAAAGATTATCAGCAAGCAAAGGATGGTTATGAGGTTTTTACTTTTCCTAAAGAATTACAGGCAGTGAAAAATAAGTTGGAAGAGGCGGGAGTGGAAATAGCTGAAGCGGAATTAATTTATTTAGCGAAAAATTTAGTGACGGTAACAAAAGAAATTAAGCAGAGCTATGAAAAATTATTAAATGTTTTGAAAGAAAATGATGATGTGGCTGAAATTTGGAGTAATCTAAAGTAAAATTAAAATAAGTAATTACATTATGAAAATTCTTGGGATTGATCCCGGAACAGCAACAACCGGTTGGGGGATAATCGAGGAAATAAAAAATGAGCCAAAATTGGTTAGTTTTGGTTGCATTGAAACAAGTAAACACAAAAGTGATGTTAAACGATTAAAAGAAATTGCTGGAGATCTGAAAATGATTATTGAGCAATATCAACCGGATGAGGTAGCCATTGAAGATTTGTTTTTCTTTAAAAATCTTAAAACAGCCATTAAAGTAGCTCAAGCCAGAGGGGTGCTTATGGTAACTGCTACCAATGAAAATTTGCCAGTTTTTGAGTACACTCCGTTACAGGTTAAACAAGCGTTAACCGGATATGGTCGAGCGGATAAAAAGCAGATGCAATGGATGGTAAAGGAGGTGTTAAAATTAAAAGAAATTCCTCAACCGGATGATGCAGCGGATGCTCTAGCCGTAGCTATGTGTCATTCTCAAAGTAGAAAAATAAATAATTTAGAATAATTAGAATAAAATGAACAGCACCAGTTGACTGTTGATATACTCTGAATAAAAAGCGGATAAATAATTTGCTAAAATAAGATTATCTTTCTATACTTGTTTTATGAACAATGAAGAGCGGATAAATAATTTTTTGAAAATTACTCCTCAATAAAATATTTTAAATTTTTTAACAATATTTAAATATAGCGATATTCAAATTGAGAGTAAGAAAGTGATAAAATAAAATTAACAATTATGGTTAGTAAAAAAAATAATTCAAAAGCGGGAAGAAAGAAAGAACAAAAAAGTTCCAGCAAAACTTCTCTTTATCAAAATGAAACCAGAACCCCTCCTCATAACACAGAAGCTGAAGAGGCGGTTTTAGGGGCGGTAATGATGGATAAGCATGCCATTACGAAAATCGCTGATATTTTAAATGCGGAAGATTTTTATAATGAACGCAATGAACAAATTTTTGAAACAATTATAGAACTTTACAACGATCAACAGCCCCTAGACATTTTAAGTGTTTCTTCTCGTTTAAAAGAAAAAAAAATATTAAAAGAAATTGGAGGGCGGGGGCGTTTAACTGAATTGATAAATTCAGTGGCCACTGCTTCCAATATATTATCGCACGCAAATTTAATAAGAAATAAATCGATTTTACGACGGTTAATTGAAACAGCGGGAGAAGTATTGGAAATGGGTTATGATGAAGAAAGACCTTTGGATGAAATTTTAGATGAAGCGGAGCAAAAACTTTTTGCCATCTCTCAGAAATCAGTAAAACAAGATTTCGCCTCCCTAAAACATTTATTGGAAGGAGCTTTTGACCGAATTGATGAAATGCATAAAAATAAAGATAAGTTTCGCGGAGTACCCACCGGTTTTTACGATATGGATAATATTCTTTCCGGTTTGCAAAATTCAGATTTAGTTATTTTGGCGGCGCGACCTTCTGTGGGTAAAACTTCTTTGGCTTTAGACATTGCTCGTCATGCAGCGGTAAAAGACAAAGTGTCGGTGGGAGTTTTTTCATTAGAGATGAGCTCGGATCAATTGGTTGATCGTATGTTGGCAGCGGAGGCGAGAGTAAATCTCTGGAATTTAAGAACGGGAAACTTAGACAATGAAGAAGATGAGTTTGGAAAAATTGGAGATGCTATGGGGATGCTTTCTGAAGCGCCGATATACATTGAGGACAGTACAGCGGCCAATGTAATGGAGATGAGGACTTTAGCCAGAAGACTTCAGGCGGAGAAAGGTCTGGGGTTAATCATTATTGATTATTTACAGTTAATGGAGGGGCGAGGAGGACGTTACAGCGACTCTCGGGTAAATGAAATTTCAGAAATATCACGTGGCTTAAAAGGATTAGCTCGAGAGCTTAATGTACCGGTGATTGCTTTGTCGCAACTTTCTCGAGCAGTGGAATCTCGTAGCCCGCAAATACCTCGACTTTCTGACTTGAGGGAATCCGGTTCTATTGAACAAGATGCGGATGTGGTTATGTTTTTATATCGAGAAGACAGGGAAAAACCGGAAACAGAAAGGCAGAACATAGTAGAGGTTCAAATCGCCAAACATCGTAATGGACCTATTGGTAAGGTAGAGCTTTATTTCAATGAAGAATATGCTTCTTTTCAATCATTGGAAAAAAGGCAAGAAGAAAATTAATCAAATTAATATGTTTCCCAAATCATTTCAGAAATTAATAGATCATTTTTCATCGTTACCTTCCATTGGACCTAAAATGGCGGAGCGATTGGTTTTATATTTATTTAAACAAGAACGAATAAAAACCGGAGCTTTTGCCGATGATTTACATAATTTTGCCAGCAATATTACCTATTGTTCTCGTTGTTATCATATTGCCGAAGAAAATGAACAATGCAGTATTTGTAATAATAAAAAACGAGACCAAACAACTATTTGTGTAACCGAGGATCCTTTGGATGTTATTGCCATAGAAAAAACCGGACGTTATCAAGGAATTTATCATGTTTTAGGAGGGAATTTAAGTGTTATGACGGAAGATGAGATAAAGAGACTAAAGATTAACGAACTTTTAAAACGAGTTGAAGTGGAAAAAATTAAGGAAGTAATTATTGCCACTAACCCCACCACCGACGGAGATACCACCGCTTTATACTTAGCTCGTTTGTTAAAATCGTTAAACGTAAAAGTTACTCGTTTGGGTCGAGGGATGCCTACCGGAGGAGACATTGAATATGCAGATGAAATGACGCTGGGGGGAGCTTTAGAAAATAGAAATGAATTAAAATAATAAAAAAGATTATTTAATTAGTTGATGAGATAATCTGGAAAGAAAAAAAGTTTAAAATAACTCTTTTAATTTTTTATCTGTTGAATTATTTTTTTAACAATTGAATAGTCTTTAACTTCAAAAAGTTTTGTTCTGGTTTTCTTCGCTTCCGGAATTCCTTTAAAATACCAAGCCAGGTGTTTACGAAACTCCAATAAACTTTTTTCTCCTTTATATTTTTTCATTAGAGTTGCATGTTTTAATGCAATGGTTTTTATTTCTGCCAAAGAAGGAGGAGTATAAACACCCTCTTCAAGATAAGTTTTAATGTTTTTAAAAATCCAGGGCTTACCCAAGCAACCACGAGCAATGGCTAAACCATCCGCACCGGTTTTTTTTAGTGTTTTTAAAGCTTCTTCAGGTGAAAATATACCACCGTTAGCTATGACGGTTTTTTGAGGGTAGCGTTGTTTAATTTTTCGGATAAAATCATAGTCAATTGAGCCGGTGAAACCTTCTTCAAAAGTTCGTCCGTGAACGATAACGGTTTGCCAATCTAAATCGGCTATTTGTGCTAAAAATTTCAAGCCGTCAATTTTTTTAATGCCGGCGCGAATTTTAATGGAAACCGGCAAAGAAGTGTTTTTTAAAACTGCTTGAATGATTTGACGAGATAGTTTTAAATTTTTCATTAGGGCGCAACCGGCATTTTGTTTCATCACTTTTTTAACCGGACAACCAAAGTTGATATCGATTCCTTCCGGACGACGTATGGTGGGATTATCATTTGTTCCTCTCTTTATTTTTGTTAAAGTAGTTAAAATTTTTGTCGCGTGAGCAAAATTCAGAGGATTATTGCCAAAAAGTTGAACAATTAAAGGATAATCTTGTGAAGAAGACTTAATAAAAGCTAAATTTTTTGATTGACTATAATATAATCCATTGGCACTAACCATTTCCGAGTAAAGAATGTCAGCCCCATGTTCTTTACAAATTAACCTAAAAGGTAGGTCGGTAATGCCGGCCATGGGGGCGAGAATTAATTTTGGTTTTTCCTTTCTTTTCATTTAGGGTTTATTTTAGTTGCTGTTTAGTATAAACGGAATTTAAAATAAATCCAGAAAAAAAAGGAAATATTAAAATTTAAAAAAAATGAAATTTCTGACTTTCTATGAGCTATCAAAAAAAATGGATTATTAAAATAATTATTATAAATCATCAATCTTTTGCCCCTTAGGTGTGTCTTCAACGGTAAAACCAAGTTTTTTTATTTCTGCTCTAAATTTATCCGCTTCTTCAAAATTCTTTTCTATACGAGCATTTTTACGTTTTTTTAATAAGTTTTTTACTTCTTGAGGAATATCTTTTCGATGGTTTCTTTTTTTAAGTTGTAAACCAAGTACTAAATTTATTTTTTTCCAAAAAGTCAATAAATTTTTTATTTCTCCCAAGGTTAATTTATTATTGGATATTTTTTTATTAACCGCTGAAATTAAATCATAAAGAACACTCAGTGCCAAAGGGGAATTTAAATCATCCTCCATAGCTTCTTCAAATCTTTTTTGATAGGGAGTAATGTCAAAAAGAGTAGCGGTTATTGTTTGTTGAGTAACTTCAGCTTGGTTTAATTCATTTAATTTATCAATAAATCTTTCTATCTTTCGCAAATTGGTCCTGGCTTGATTCATAGACTGCCAAGTAAAATTTATATTGGAACGATAATGTGAACTCAAGACAAATATACGAAAGTCCATAGCCCGGTAACCTTTAGCTAAAATGTCTTTTAAGGTATAAAAATTTTTTTTAGATTTACTCATTTTTCCTCCATCTACCAAGAGAAAGCGGTTATGAAACCAAAAATGAGCAAAAGTTTTTCCGGTGTAGCCTTCTGATTGAGCAATTTCATTTTCATGGTGTGGAAAAATGTGATCTTCACCTCCGGTATGAAGATCTAAGGTTTCTCCTAAATATTCCATACTCATAGCAGAACATTCAATGTGCCAACCGGGATAGCCTTTTCCCCAGGGGCTATCCCACTGCATTAAAT
>CAYMNT010000015.1:0-12001 GCA_964391875.1 uncultured Bdellovibrionales bacterium | reverse complement strand
GATCCATTCGTGCGATAACTTTTACTTCAAAAACTGTCAAAACTCATACTCATTACTCTCTCATTCTTATTTCTTTACTCTCATTTAAACAACTTCCAAAACTTTTACTAATAATTTCCTATTTTTTCTTTTTATCTAATAACTTTTTCTCCGTTGAACTTTTAGCATAACCCACCCTTTAAAACAGTCCGATGATTAAACCTACCTCTATCCTTTTAATTCAAATCTTTGACTAATGGATTCCCGCCTGCGCGGGAATGACAATTGTTTGTCTTTTTTCTTCTGAACTGCTTTTGATGTTTCTATTCTGCTTTTATATTCTAATATTCTATTCTGTTTACCATTCCACTCCCTCTTCGTCATACTTTTCCCCTTGTCATCTATCTTATACTGGTCGCCACCTGATAAATCGGCAATAACACCGCCGAAACTAAAATACCCACACCAATCGCCAAAAAAATCATCAACACCGGTTCAATTAACGAAGAAAAATTCTTCACCATACGATCAGTTTCCTTAATATAAAAATTAGCTATTTTACGTAAAGTAAAGTCCACTCGACCGGTTTGTTCCCCTATTTCAATCATCTGAATAACCACCGGAGGAATTAATTCACTATCATAAAAAACTTCCGCAATACGTCCTCCTTTTTTAATTTCATCTGCCGCTTTAACAATTATTTTTCGATAACTTTCATTTCCCACCACCTTGGAAGTAATCATTAAAGAGCTGGTAATCGGTAAGCCACTTTGAATCAAGGTGGAAAGATTTTCAGCAAATCTGGCAACATAAACTCTTTGCAAAATTTTATTAACCACCGGAATTTTTAATATAAATTTATCAAAACCTTCTTTTCCTTGTTTCGTCTTTAAATAATAACTTATGCTAACCCCGGCAACAATTGCCACCATAATAATCGCCCACCAATAAGAAGAAAACATATCGCTTATCCACATTAAGACTCTAGTTTGAATTGGCAATTTCACATTGGTTTCCGTTAAAAAATCCAGTAACTTGGGAATAACAAAAGTCATTGTCAAAAAACCAACAATAATCATCGCTGACAAAACAAAGGCCGGGTAGTAAAGTGCTCCCCTCAATTTAGCGGTTAATTCATAATTTTTTTCAATATTATCCGCTAAATCATTTAAAGTTTTATTTAAAGTACCGGAGGCTTCCCCCGCTTTTACCATATTAATATAGAAACCGGAAAAAGTGTCGGGATATTTGGCTAAGGCATCAGAAAAAGATGAACCTCCGTCAATTTCAGTAATCAATGAATTAATAATGAAAACAAATTCTTCACTATCTATTTGGTTACTAATGGAACGCAGGGCACTCATTAACGGCACTCGTGCATCAATCAAGGTAGCCAATTGCCGAGAAAAAATAACAAATTCACGACTTTTAATCCGCGTAAAAAATCCCATTATGAAAGAGAGTATCGGAATATCTTTTACTTCCTTTAGCCAAACAATTCTCAACCCATTACGCGCCAATAAATCCTCCGCCAATTCTCTTGAACCGGCCTCTACAATCCCCCTTTTAGTTCTACCTTGTTTATTTTGTGCTTGATACTTAAATTTCATTATTAATATTCCTTAAATAATTAAGGTTTATTGACCTTCCATAATCATTCTAAATTGATTCTTGTCCGTAGCGTAAGTCTCTGCTTCCTCCAAAGATACCTGTGATGATTTTACTAAATTAGCCAAAGAACGATTAATACTAATCATTCCCTCATCTAGGGAAGTTTCAATGGTTACGCCTATTTGATGCGCCTGATTTTGTCTAATTAAATTTTCCACCGCTTTATTTTTTATCATTATTTCAAAAGCCGGCACTCGCCCTCCTCCGGTTCTTTTTAGTAAACGTTGAGAAATCACTCCCAATAAAACATTGGCTAACTGAGCTCTTATTTGGTTTTGCTGATAAGGAGGAAATACATCCACAATTCTATCAATTGTTTGAACAGCGTCATTGGTATGCAAAGTTCCCAAAATTAAATGTCCCGTTTCCGCCGCGGTAATGGCGGTAGAAATAGTCTCCAAATCTCTCATCTCTCCCAAAAGAATTACATCCACATCCTGACGAAAGGCTGATTTTAAAGCGCTGTGAAAATCGTTGGTATCTTTATAAACTTCCCTCTGTTCAATTAAACTTTTGTTGGAACGATGAACATATTCTATCGGGTCTTCTATGGTAATAATATGATAATTTTTATTTTGATTAATGTAGTCAATTAAAGCAGCCAAAGTAGTCGTTTTACCATGACCGGTCGGACCAGTCACCAACACCAATCCCTGTGTCCGATTGGCAAAATCATAAAGATAATCAGGTAAACTAAGTTCTTTCAATCCTTTTATTTTTTCCGGAATATATCTTAATGCCAATCCCAATTTTTCCATCTGATGATACATATTGGCACGAAAACGCACACCGGAAGATAATTCCAAAGAAAAATCGATGTTACGCTCTTTTTTTAATTTTGCTCGTTGAGTTTCATTTAACAATAACTCCGCTAATTTTTCCAGATCATCCGCAGAAATAATATCTTCTTCATTTAAACGACGCAAATTACCATCCAAGCGAATAATCGGATAGTCACCTACAGCCAAATGGAGATCGGAAGCATCCTGCTTGACCACCATTGTAAGATATTCATCCAATTTTTGTTTTAATTGACTTTCTCTCATTTTAATTTTGTCTTTATTTTTTTATTTTTTTGGTTGCTATTTTTTCTCCCAGCACTTCTTTAATTTTGTCAGTCACCTCCTGAGGAGTGTAGTTTGATTTCACCATATAAGCATTCGCTCCCGCCTCTTCCGCTTGAGACAAATAATCCGTTTCATTAACATTGGTCAACATTATTATTTTTATTTCATCCAGCTCGCTGTTACTTCTAATTTTTTTTAGCACTTCCATGCCACCTATTTTAGGCATAAAAACATCTAATAAAATCAAATCGGGCTTTTCTTTGGTAGCTAAAGCTAACGCTTCCTCACCATTGTTCGCCATTATTACATTAAAATTCTCATGAGATAATTTAGTGAAATATATTTCACTGATAAATTTATCGTCTTCCGCCACCAAAATTTTTATGTCTTTGTTATTTTTCATTTTAAATTATTTAATTAAAATTATGCTACCGTTTTTTTAATTAATTTATTAGTTACTCTCCTTTAGCTGAAATAACTTCTTCCGTATTTTTATCTTCGGTTACGCGTTGTAATTCTTCTATGGTGTTTCTCCATTTAACACTTTAATTATACCATCTTGCTTCATTGTTGTGTAGCCATTTTTTATCGCCTCTTGCTCAATTTTTTCTTGTCCCACATTATCACTGATCATCTGTCCTATTCTACCGGTAACCTTAACTGTTTCAAAAATACCTACTCTTCCATGCATTCCTGTTTTTTGGCAACGACCGCAACCTTTTCCTTTATATATCTTTGGAACAAAATTATCTAAATCATCTAGTCCTGATTGTTCTTTAATAAGTTTCAACGATTGCTTCGGCATTTTTTTTAGTTCTTCCCTTATCATTTTTATTGCTTCCGAAGGGACGTACTTTGAAACAACTTCCTCCTTGCAGTTTTGACAAATTCTCCTTACTAATCTTTGCGCCACCAACAATTCCAAAGCGGAGGTGAGTAGAAATGGTTGAATACCCATATCTATTAATCGAGCAATTGCTCCAATGGCACTGTTGGTATGCAAGGTGGAGAGCACTAAATGACCGGTTAAAGCCGCATGAACCGCTAATTCCGCCGTTTCCGCATCTCTGATTTCTCCCACCATTATAATATCCGGATCTTGACGCAAAAGACTCCTTAATCCTGAAGCGAAAGTATATTCTATTTCCGGTTTTACTTGACTTTGATTTACTCCATCAATAACATACTCCACCGGATCTTCCAAGGTAACAATATTAACACCCACCTTGTTTAAAATCCTTAAAAGAGCATAGAGTGTTGTTGATTTACCGCTTCCCGTCGGTCCGGTAACCAAAATTATGCCGTAAGGATTTTTAATATTTTCTTCTAATTCTTTTCTATCTCGCCCTACCACCCCCAATGAATCAAGATTAGCTAAGCCCGCATTGGTATCCAAAATTCTCATTACCACTTTTTCTCCATAGGAAGTAGGAAAAGAAGAAACCCTGAAATCAACTGATTTACCCAAATCTTCCATTCGAAAGCGTCCATCTTGTGGCTTCCTTTTTTCGTCAATTTTTAAATTGGATAAAATTTTAACTCTGGACACCAAGGCCGGTCCAATTTTTTTCGGCAAATTAATACTGTTGTAAAGCACCCCGTCTACACGATAACGCACTCTCACTTTTTTATCTAAAGGCTCGATGTGAATATCACTGGCTCCACCATCAATAGCGTTTTTGATAATCACTTCAATCATTTTAGCTACCGGAGCATCTTTTAATATCTCCAGACTTTGGCGTTGTTGTTCCTTTTTTTCTAAATCAGCCTTCTTTTCTTCTTCCGCATTGGCTTCATAACTGGATAAAGCCTCTGATATTTCCACTTCCGGATTTTTATATTTATCTTCCAATATGCTAAAATCATCTTCGCTGATATCGAATAATTTTATTTTTTTGCCATTTTTACGGGAGAAAAATCTTAAAGCATTTTGCGTATCCAAGTCATCTTTATCCACAATGGCCACATTAATATAATCACCATCAATTCCAAAAGGAATGAAGCGATACTTTTTTACCGCCTCAGAAGAAATCAGCGTAGCTACTTCTTTTGGAATTTCCACTTTATCCCAAGAAAATTTATCCTTTGGTAAAGTGGTCGATTTTTTTGTTGGTGCGTCCATATAAAATTAGCGAACTTCTAAACTCATTTGTTCTAAAGTCGTTTAAGTATTTAAAAATTATTTAAAAATATTATTCTTGCCGGCACTGTTAGCTTCCACCGGCACAAATAAATCATTGTTAATGGCCGCCTTCAAATCATCAATCACCCCTGTCTTAATTTTTCCTTTGAAAAGCTCTTTAACCACCGCGTCATTTTCATTTAAATTGGCAATATCGTTTTTATCATCTTTTAGTCTGTAAAATACATCAAAATTTATTCTTAGATCTACACTATTTATTTCATTTTCAACCACTTTTTCATTTCCTTCCGCATCAACTACGGTTTGATGTTGGGCCAATTTTACTTTTGAAAAATCAGAACTGGAAAAAGAAATAATTCTATTTTGTGTATCCAAATTTTTAATAAAATCCTTGATTTGCTCATAAGTTCCATTCACTTGTAAACTTACAGATAACTTAGATTTTTCAATGGGACAAATTGAATTTTTACTTTCTTTAGCACCGTCCTTACTAGTGTTTTTTTTCGTTCGGCAATTGCTTCTTCTGTTAGCCTGTTTCTTTAAATCAATATTTGAAATATAAACACCACTCTTCACTGCACTTTTATTTAACTCCGCCACTAAATCATCACTGGTTTCATCCACCGGAATAGCTCCAAGCACCATATCTTTCGATTCTTGACTTAATCCGTTAAATTCTTTCAATGTCTTTTGCAAAAAATCAGTATTTTTTTTAATTACTTCAAGCCTATCTTTTGTCTTCTTTAATGTTGTTCTGTCTTTACCATAACTAATCCATTGAGGTTTAATTAAAGAAAAAAACACCACTAAAGACACAATTATTAATAAGGGAAACCAAAGATATTTTGTGTTCATTGTTTTATTTTTGTTTTTTAAAAAGATTACTATTTTGTTGACTATTTTTACCGTTATCTCCTTTGGCTAAATCATCCTTGAGCGAAATACTGAGCGATAATCTGGCAGATAACCCTCCTTCATCCGTAATTTGTGAACTATTCAAAAAAACATTGGTTACTCCGCTTGTCTGACTAAAAGATTCAATTTGTTTTGATAATTCATCGTAATTGGGAGTAACAATTTCAGCTTTTAACTCCACCTCATGCTCACCTTTATTTTTAACTGAAACTCTTTCAAATGTCGTCTTTTCTCTTGTTCCCTGTGCTAATTTGGTCAAAATGGTATTTTGATCTAATTTATCATTTAATAATTCTTTTAAATCCAATAATCTTGCTTGAAAATCATACAACTCTTGATAGTCTTTTTTATTAATCGTCCCCTCTAGTGTGGCAATTTCATCTTTAGCTTTAGTAATTTTGCTTTTTGTTGTCCAATCTAAAAAGAAAATCACCCCGAAAACAATCATGGTTACGGTAAATACCGCAATCCCAATCAGTAACGATGTTTTTGGACGAACCCGTATACTTTTGTTTGTTGACTTGCTGGACTTTAAGTTTATTTTTTTCACCTTTTTATTTTTTTTATTAAAATGATATTAACTAACTAAATTTATCTTTTTGTTTTTATTTATTATCCAAACCCAATCTGGCTAAGCCCACCGCCACAGAAAAAATCGGCTGATAATTTGTAATCGTTGAAGATATTTTATCCGGATAAGCTATTCCTTCAAAAGGATTAGCGATTGTCGTTTTGATATTTAAATTAGTCTGGAAATATTTATCCACTCCCGCTAATTTGGCCGTTCCCCCGCTTAAAATAATCTGTTCAATGTTTTTCTCTGGATATTCTGTTTTAAAATTATCAATAATCTTCTGGGTTTCTTCCGTTATCATTTTTAATACCGGAAGAAAAGTTGATTTTTTTAATTCCTCGTCTACATTGTTAAATCCACGTTCTATTTTTATTTGTTCCGCCCGTTGCCAATTAATTCCCAAACTTTTACTTAAGGTGGAAGTAATTTTGCCTCCCGCCACATTAATTGTTCGATTGATTAAAATATTTCCATTGGAAACAACCACCACATTGGTTATTTGATAACCTAAATCAATAATTAAATAACATCCTCGACGTCTTTCCGTTAATGCTCGATTAAGAGAGAAGGCATCCACTTCCAAAGAATCAATAGTTAATCCGGCATTGGCAACCACTTTTTCATATTGAGCACTAATATCTTTCATAATGGCCACCACCAAAACTTTTTTCTTTCCTGATGTTTTTTCCTTTAAATTTTCCTTGGTTTTATCAACTGGATTATCTTCATCAATAGCTTGCCAATCATAAACCACATCCTTAAGACTGATGGGTATATACTTGGGAGCCTCTCGTTTAATAACTTGTTGAATATCTCCCTCCATCAACGAAGGCACTTCAAAAACTATTACCAAGGAAGCAAATCCCGGCACAGCCACATTAATATTTTTGCCTTTAATTTTTGCTTTATTAAAAGACTGTTTAAGGATTACAGAGACCTTATCCTCCACCACGCCTTGAGTACCGATTTTAATTATTTTTTCATTGGTTTTAACCAGCGCATAATTTTTTAAAACCAATTCTCCTTTCTTGTTCTCTAATTCAATAATCTTTATACTTTGACTACCAATGTCAACACCGATACAACTTTTATTGCCTCCAACCGTTGCAAAAATTTTTTTTAGTCCTTGCTGTTTTGAATTTATCCAATTCGAAAAATTCATTTTAAATTTATTTTACTAACCAAACTTCTAACTGATTTTATCTAGGATAACTTGTTTGATATTTTTTATTTTATTTTTATTATCCGCTCCCTTATTTTTTATTTTTTTACCTTTGATTTAGCATTTACCACAAAAAACCATCCCTCCAATATTTATTTTCTAATCTTGAAGTTTAACTGTTAATCAAATTTTTTAAGATATTTTTATCAATGCCCAAGGAAATTTTCATTTAGTTTAAACTAAATCTAAAATCAGTTGATAAAAAAAATATCTATGCTATTATCCCATTGAGAAATAACTCCTTTTCTCTCTTGATCTTATTTATATTTAATTCTATCAGAAAATAAAAAATGCACAAGCGCATAAGCGAAAAACTTAATTGGGCCATTGAACAGGTTAAAAAAGAAACCGGTGAACACGATTTAAATAAAATTGAAGCAAAAAAATTGATTGCTTTAATTGGTAAACAAAATGGCAGTTTTGGAAAAATGATAATCAGAGATCTCAATCCGACAGACAGTCCAATAAAGAATATTAGCGTGGCAAAGCTCTTGGAAATGTCTGCTAATTTGGCTTATCGTTTAAATAATTATCATATAGGCACGGAACATTTAGTTAGTTGTTTTTTCAGAACTAAAACAATTGAATCACCTCGCTCAGCTAAGCAATCATCTCCCCCTCTTGATAATAATGATGAAGTCTATTTGCCAGACAAGGAACATCCCAACTCCGGTGATTTTATTCGAGAACTTAATTCCACCATCGGAGATTTATTTTTTGAAAATGTTTCTTCCGCTCATTCTGAAAAAAATATTTTAAAAAATTTCAGTACTAATTTAAATAGCCAAACTCAAAACCACTTACTGATTGGAAGAAAAGAAGAGCTAGAAAGAATCGCCTACACTCTTGGAAGAAGAATGAAAAATAACCCACTTCTAATCGGCGAACCGGGAGTGGGAAAAACCGCCATCATTGAAGGCTTAGCCAAGAAAATAGCCCAAGGAAAAGTCCCTTCTTTTCTCCAAGGGAAAAAAATACTTTCATTGGACTTAGGATTATTGGTGGCCGGCACTAATTTTAGGGGAGAATTTGAAGCTCGCTTAAAAGAAATCATCACAGAGGCAAAAAATGATTCTTCCATAATCCTTTTTATTGATGAAATTCACAATTTAATCGGTACCGGCAACGCCACGGGAGCAATGGATGCGGCTAATTTACTCAAACCCTCACTATCTCGAGGAGAAATTCAATTAATTGGAGCTACCACCTTTGACGAATATCAAAAATACATTGAAAAAGATTCTGCTCTGGAACGTCGTTTTCAACCAATTATTATTGACGAACCCACTGTTAAAGAAACTCGAAAAATTCTATTGGGAATTAAATCTCTTTATGAAAATTATCATAATTTAATTATTGAAAATGATGCTTTAAAAATTACTGCGCAACTTGCTCACCAATACATTCGTAATCGTTTTCTTCCTGATAGTGCCATTGACCTAGTTGATGAAACAGCCGCTCGCTTACGGGGCAAATTCGGTCAACTCAAAATATATAATCAGTTACAAAGTCATCTCCAACGTTTAACTAAACTCATAGAGAGGAAAGAAAAATTGGTATTGAGCGGACATTACGAAAAAGCTATCGCCATCAGAAATCAAGAAAAAAATTTAACGGAAAAAATTGATTTGCTCAAGAAGGAGATTAAACAAATTGAGCAATCTCACCCAATTAAACTGACTGTTCAAGACATTCTTAATACTCTGGCTCAATCCGTGCGTATTCCTCAAGATTTTTTAGACCAAAACAACTATTCTTTAGCTCAATCCATTAAACGAACTCTACGAAAGAAATTAGTTGGTCAAACTTTCGCTAAAAAAGAAATTTTTCATACTCTTTTACGCTCTCTTAGCGGAGTTAGTGAAAAGCATCGTCCCTTAGGATCATTTCTATTTATTGGACCTACCGGAGTGGGTAAAACTTTAACTGCTAAAATACTCGCTCAAGCACTGACTCCCCTAAAAGATTCTCTCATTCAAGTAAATATGAGTGAATTGAGTGAAAAACATTCTACTTCTCGTCTCCTTGGATCACCGGCAGGTTATGTTGGTTATGAAGAATCCGGTGAATTGAGTGAAAAAATAAGAAAAAATCCTTATTCAGTAGTACTTTTTGATGAAATAGAAAAATCAGATCCGGCTGTTCATAATATCTTGCTTCAAATTCTGGAAGAGGGACAACTTACCGATGCCAAAGGAAAAATAATTAATTTCCGTAATACCATTATTATTTTAACTTCCAACATTGGTACCGGTCAATTGACTAAAATGGCTACCCTGGGATTTTCTCGTAAAAAAACAAATAGTCATTTAAAAAAGAAACTTCTGCGGGAAAATATCACTCAACAATTAAAAGAGGCTTTACTTCCTGAATTGTTAGGTCGCTTGGATCACACTCTAATTTTTGATTCTTTAACGGAAAAGGAAATAGAAAAGATAGTCGCCTACGAATTGCAAAAAATAGTTAATCGCTTAAAAAAGAAATCTATTCAATTAACTTTTACTCCTTCTTTAATCAAACACTTATCTCAAAAAAGTTTTGACCCGGCTCAAGGAGCTCGTTTAGTGAAAAAACAAATTCAACAATATTTAGAACCAATTATTGCTAAAAAAATATTATCTAAGAAAAAAGTTTCCCTTATTAAGCTAAGTGTAATTAAGGGAAAGATTAAAGTTCTATAATTTCCCATCTTTTAAAAAAATATCATCTCTAATAAAGTTAGCTATCATTTTCTTTTGGATAATCTTCTTTCAGTTCCGTTTAAAGCGCTAATAAATTTAGCTAAAACGAATAAGCATTTAATTATAATTAAATTTGATTAGCTTATGCATAGATTTTAAATTAACTTATAAAAAGTTAGGTGTTTAAAGCGTTGAATTGTAGCCTTTAATATTTCTTGGTAATTCTTTATTTCCCATGTCTATAAATATTTTAAAGAAAATAAAATTATTGGAAGATTATTTACTGCAACTACTCTTTCCCACTACTTGTTTAAATTGTCGGAAAGATAATGTTTTACTTTGTCCCGCTTGTTTAAAGAAAATTAAGTTTTTAACTGTTCAAGTCTGTCCCTTTTGTGAAAAAGCCATCACTGATTCAGGAAAAATCTGTCGTCTTTGCCAAAAAAATAAAATGACTGTATTAGATCAATTGATTGTTTCTTCTGATTATCAAAATAAATTATTGACTCGTTGTATTTATCTTTATAAATATCGTTTCATCTCCAGTTTGTCCACACCCCTGTCAAGGCTACTTTTAAAAGCGCTAAGAAAATCAACTCTTTCCGTACCCGACTTAATTATCCCCGTCCCTCTTCATCCTCGTCGACTTCGTTGGAGAGGATTTAATCAAGCGGAAATATTAGCCCAAAAAATATCCACTCATTTACTTCCCGGAATAAAAATTCCCCTCCAAACCAACTTAATTCAACGAAAACATTATACTCCCCCTCAAATGAAAATAAAAAATTATTCAAAAAGACAAGCCAACATTAAACACGCCTTTCAACTTAATGATTCTCTTTCGATAAAAAAAGGACAAAAAATACTGCTGGTTGATGATATTTGCACCACCGGCGCCACTCTTTTTGAATGCGCCCGAGAATTGAGAAAAATTTATCCTCAAAGTATTACCGCCATTGTTCTAGCTCGACAAACTATTCGCTCTTCAAAAACCACCCCCTAATTAATTCTAATAATAATTTGTTATCACTAAATTGGCATTGGTTTTCAATCATAAAAACATTGCATTATTTTTTTTATTTAATAAAACGCTCCTAGCTATCGATAAATTTCATCCTTCCTCACTAATATTTTTTTGAAAAACATTTCATATTATGGTAAGCTGGGGCTGTTTTCAGAATAGAATAAAAATATGAAAAAAAATATTTTAGAAGTCAAAAATTTATCCGTAGAATTAGGCGGGGAAAAAATAATAAATGATTTATCTTTCCGGGTGGCCCGTGGTGAATTTTTGACTATTCTTGGTCCCAACGGTTCAGGCAAAACAGTTTTATTAAAAACATTATTAAATATTATTCCTCCAACCGATGGCGAAATTTATTGGTCTTCCGACTCCAAAATAGGCTATCTTCCCCAGGGATTGACCCAGTTAAAATTAAAAGGAGTACCTCTCTCGGTCAAAGAATTTTTATTGTTAAAGAAAATAAAATCAAAAAAAATCACCGAGCTCCTAAAACTAGTCGGCCTCAATGATGAGAAAATTTTAGACAAGCAGATGGCCAATTTATCCGGTGGACAATTTCAAAGAGTATTAATGGTCTGGGCGCTGGCAAAAAATCCCAATGTCCTTCTTTTTGACGAACCAACCACCGGTATAGATGTTCATGGAGAAAAAACTGTTTACGATTTACTGGTGAAGTTACAAAAAGAAAGAGAGCTTACTATCATTTTAATCACCCATGATTTTAA
>CAYMNT010000014.1:0-13550 GCA_964391875.1 uncultured Bdellovibrionales bacterium | reverse complement strand
ACGCTTGTGCCATTTCCTGTGCCTACATTGAACACGTCAAAGAATGGAGATTTTTGTTTTTGTAGATATTCCAGTGTGGCAATGTGTGCTTTGGCTAAATCTACAACATGGATAAAATCTCTCAGGCATGTTCCGTCCGGTGTGTTGTAATCGTTGCCAAATACAGTTAGTTCATCTCTGATTCCCGCAGCTGTTTGAGTAATATAAGGCACTAAATTACTAGGTACTCCACTGGGCAATTCACCGATTAAATGAGATTCATGCGCACCAATTGGATTGAAATATCTCAGAGGAATAGTTTTGATATTTGCATTACTTGTTACTATATCTCGTAAGATGTCTTCTGCAATAAGTTTAGTGTTGCCATAGGGATTAGTTGCTTGTTTCCTTGGCGAGCTTTCTGTGAGCGGATTGGTGTCAGGATCACCATAGACTGTGGCGGATGATGAAAACACAATATTTTCAACACTATGTTTTTGCATCACTTCTAAAAGAATTAGTAGCGAGTTGATATTGTTTTTATAGTAAGGAATGGGTTTTTGGATTGATTCGTCTACTGCTTTAAATGCTGTAAAATGTATAACACCATCAATATCCTTTTCTTTTTCAAAAACACTATTCATAAAGTTGAAATCTGTACAATCTCCTTCGTACACTTTTGGTCGCTTGCTGGTAATTTGTTCAATTCTATCTATTATCCATTTTTGAGAATTAGAAAAATCATCTACGACAATGGGTGTGTATCCTGCATTGAATAATTCTACAGTTGTGTGTGAGCCGATAAAGCCTGCCCCGCCATTTACTAATATTTTCATTTGTTTAAATTAAAAATAAATAAAGATTGTTGAGGTGCTAAATTCTGCCCAAGAGTAGAATAAGAGAAATACCAAAAATATTAAAGAAAAAAGTGGCACTGATAAATGTAAAATAGGAAATGTTCTGTGAATATTGAATTAAAGCAGCGGAAAATTCATCGGGTAGGGGTGTGGCATTTATTAATCCGGCAAAAATCGGCAAAATATGACTGCGCACAAAAGGAGGAATTAATTTTCCAATTTTTTTTCTAATAAAAAGGTAAAAAGTAGAATTAGCTAGTCGTTCAATTTCATCAGTATAAGTGATTCTAAGAAAGAAAAAGGTAAGATAATTTCCTATAATAGCTCCACTAAGAGCCACTAAACTGGCGAGGAAAATATTTTGGTGGGGAGAATTAATTAATAAAATTGATACAGCCGGGCCTAAAGTAAAACCGTGAGCCAAACCAATACCTCCCAAAAAAGTTCCTCCATAATTTAATTCTTTAAGTAAGGGGCGAAAAGCAAAAATTGGACTATTTTGATAAATTAAAAAACCAACATAGATAGAGATAGCTAAAAGAAATAATTTTGGGTATCTTAATTTTAAAAATATTTTTTTAATTAGTGTACCTGGTGTGTAATGGGAAGTGGTCATTGGTTACTAATTTAATTGGTTGATTATTTTGAGCCCATGGTCGGGATTGAACCGACGACCTACGCGTTACGAGTGCGTTGCTCTACCAACTGAGCTACATGGGCGGAATAAAACAATTTACTTACTTTAGCGGAGTTTCATTTTTTTTCAAGAGTAGACAAGTCTCCAGTAAATTATTTGACCGGTATGATCAAATTATTGAAAAATTATTAATTAAAAGCATAGTTTGGAATTTTGATTTTTTTGAATGATTAAAGTATAATGGATATACTTTTAATTGGCAAAATAAGTTTACTTTTTTAATATGACAATTCTATTGAGTGAGCTGAAAAAAGAGTTAAATCAATTAGAGAAAAAAATCGTCCAATTGGACGACTGTCTTTGACTGGACACAAAAAAAACAAGAATTAAAAGAAATAAATAAACAGTTAGAGAAGGAAGGTAAACTAAATAATTATGAAAAATTAGGAAAATTAGAAAAAGATAAAAAAGTTATTGAAGATGAAATAACAAATTGGAAAGAGATAAAAAATGAATTAATCGAAGGAAGATTTTTTCTGGAAAATATCAAAGAAGAGGAAAAAGGAGAAAAAAAAATTATTAAAAAGCAGTTTGAAAAAATAAAAGAAAAACTTATATTTTTTGAACGCACAAGTTTATTTACCGGAAAATATGATCGAGCGGGAGCGATTTTGAGTTTTTATGCGGGAGCGGGTGGTACGGATGCTCAAGATTGGGCGGAGATGTTACTAAAAATGTACCTACGTTATGCTGAATTTAAAGAATGGCCGGTGAACGTTATTGAGCGAACTAAAGGAGCGGAAGCGGGGATTAAAAATGCCACAATTGAAATTCAGGGCAAGGATGTTTACGGTTATTTAAAAAAAGAAAAGGGAGTGCATCGGTTGATTAGACTTTCTCCCTTTAATTCAAATAATCTTCGTCAGACATCTTTTGCTTTAGTGGAGGTACTTCCTTTATTAAAAGACGATAATGATTTTAAAATAAAAGCCAGTGATTTGAGGGTAGATACTTTTCATGCTTCCGGGGCCGGAGGACAGCACGTTAATACCACGGATAGCGCCGTTAGAATTACTCATTTACCAACCGGGCTGGTAGCGACTTGCCAAAATGAACGTTCTCAGTCAAGAAATAAAAGTAGGGCAATGGAAATCCTTCGATCACGTTTAGCGCAAAAAATGGAGGAACAAAAAGTAAAAAGAATTGTTGAATTAAAGGGAGAGAGTAAAAAAATTGAATGGAGCAGCCAAATAAGATCATACGTGTTACATCCCTATAAACAAGTAAAAGATCATCGGACAGGTTATCAAACTACTCAAGTGGAAGATATTTTAAATGGTCAATTAGATGAAGTAGTGGAAGCTAATTTAAAAATAAAAAAGGCAGATAAATAGGAAGTTGAAATTGTTATAATAAAATGATATAATTTTGGTATTGTTGATTTTAAAAAAAATAAAAATAGAAAAGATGATTATTTATGAAAATGTTTCTAAAATTTATTCAGATGACTCCAAAGCTTTAGATAATGTTAGCTTACAAATTAGAGAAGGTGAATTTATTTCTATGGTGGGTGTTTCCGGTGCCGGAAAATCCACTTTCTTAAAAATGCTTTATTTAGAAGAGCGTCCGACTGACGGTAATATTTATTTTCATCGAAAAAATATTGTTGATCTCAAGTCTCGTCAACTGCCTTATCATCGAAGAAAAATAGGGACAGTTTTTCAAGACTTTAAACTTCTACCTAAAAAAACATTAGGAGAAAATGTATCTTTTGCTTTGGAAGTGGCAGGAAAATCAGATGAAGAAATTACTAAAAATGTTACTCAGATTTTAGATATTGTTGGATTAAAGGAAAAAATTGATAAATATCCCACAGAAGTTTCTGGAGGAGAACAACAAAGAACGGCTTTAGCGCGAGCCTTAGTAAACAAGCCGAAGATTTTATTGGCGGATGAACCGACCGGTAATTTAGACCCGGTTTCTACCTGGGAAATAATGCAATTATTATTAAAGATAAATGAATTTGGTACCACAGTTATTTTAGCTACTCACAACAAGGGAATGGTGGATAAACTTAATCGGCGAGTAATTGTTTTAGATCAAGGAAGAGTAACGCGCGATGAAGCGGTGGGAAAATATAGTTTATAAAAAAATAAAACGTTTAAATCAAATAAATTTATTAAGAAGATAAAAAAATGTTTATAAAATTAAAGCGAACACTTAGGTCGGGTTGGAAAAATTTAGTGCGTAACGGTTGGTTAAGTGTGGCTACGATTAGTATTATTGCTATTACTCTTTTCATTATCAATATTCAAGCGGTAATGGTTTTTGCCGACGATATGCTGTTAAAAGATGTGGAAGATAGAGTAAACATATCTGTCTATATGAACACCAACTTGTCTGAGAGTAAAATCTTAAACATTAAATCGGAAATTAATAGTTATCCGGAAGTAGAAAAAATTACTTATATTACAAGAGAGAAAGCTTTAGCTAGTTTTAAAAATAGAACCAAAGATAATGAAATTATTCAAAAAGCGATTGAAGAATTAGGAGAGAATCCATTGGGAGCAGTTTTGAATATTAAAGCACATAATCCTGACGAGTATCAAAAAATTTCTGAAAGAATAGATCAAAGTTCTTTTAAAAAAGATATTTCTAAAGTTAACTATCAAAAATATAAAGGAGTAATTGATAATCTTAATGAGGAAATTAAAGCTGATCGAAAAGTGGCTTTAATTGTCGGAATAACTTTTTCCATTATTGCCGTATTAATTACCTTTAATTCAATTCGTATTACCATGTATTCTCATCGTCAAGAAATTGAGATTATGCGCTTAGTGGGAGCCTCTACCAATTATGTTAGATTACCATTTATTTGGGAAGGAATTTTTTATGGATTTATCGCGTCAGTTATTGTGCTTCCTTTATCTTATTTTTATCTGAAGTTTATTTCGTCCGGAGGAGGAGGGTCTATTCTACCTTTTTCCAATACTCGTTTCATTGATGACTTTCTTAAAAATTTCTTTATGGAGAATATTACTTGGATTATAGTGTCTCAAATAATGGCCGGTATTTTTTTGGGAGTTATTAGTTCAGTAATCGCCATCAGAAAATATTTAAAAGTTTAATCAATAAATTTATTATTAATTTAAAATAATCCTATGAGCTTTTTTAATTTTATTAAGAAAAAAAAGAAAGGAAAACAAAAGAAAAAAGATGATATAACCAAAGATAATAAAGATGAAATTATCCAAGAAGGACAAAAAGTTAGTAAGAAAAGTGATTTTAGTAATCTAATTAATCAGGTGGATAAGTCAAAATTATCGCTAAAAGAAAAAATGGCATTAAAAATGTTTGATAAATTGCCTGATAAAAAGAAAGAAGAGGTTTTACAACAAGCAATGAACCCTCAAAAAATAAAACCGGCAGATAAAAATAAAATACTTAGTCAAATAGATGAGGCGGTGGCTCGGGGCGAAATTGATAAATCTCAAGCGGAAGCTGCAAAAAGTAGGCTCGGATTAAGATAGTAATAGTCAATAATTAAAAATAATCAATGAAAATTGATTCAAAAGAATTAATTATTTTTTTGTTGAATAGAAAATTAATTAAAAGAAAAGAGCTAACAACAGTGCTATACGAATGGGAAAAAGGAAAGAAATCACTTAAAGAAATATTACTTCAAAAAAAACTTGTTTCGGAAAAAAATTTGAAAAGAGCGGAGGCTTATGTGTTGGGGGCTTCTTTTGTTGACTTATCAAGATGGAAAATTTTAACGGAAGTATTAAAACTTGTTCCGGAACCAATAGCTCAAAAAAATAAAATAGTCGCCTTTGCTCAAGAGGGGAATAAATTAAAAGTGGCAATGCTTGATTTTAGCGCGATACAAGCAATAGATTTTATTAGAAAAAAGGTTGGTTTTAAAATTGTTCCTTATCTGGCTTCAATTAATGATCTAAATTTTGTTTTACAACGATATCATAAGATTTTAGAAATTGAGTTTACCGACATTATAGGCAAAGAAGTAACGGTGATAACAGGGAAATTAATTACTCAAATTAAGAATGACCCAAGTCAAAAAAATTTGGAAGAAATAGTCCAAGGTTTACCCGTGATAAAGATGACCGAGGCTTTATTGAAACATGCTGTTTTACAATTAGCAAGTGATATTTATATTGAATCGGAAAAAAACAAAATTAAAATTAAATATCGTATAAATGGTATTTTGTATGAAGTGACAGAGCTAGCTAAAGAAGTTTTTCCTATTTTAGCAACCAGGTTTAGAATACTTTCAAATTTGAAGTTAGCTAAACATCATATGTCACAGATTGGCTATTTTAAAGAAGAGTGTTTTAATGAAAAAGTTTCTTTCCAAGTTTTTTTTAGTCCAACTCTTGAGGGAGAAAAAATAAGTATAAGAATTTTAAATGAGTCAACCAAAGGATTGACTTTTGAGCAAATGGGGTTAAGTGGTTTGTCTTTAGAGCGTTTATATCGAGTGATAAAAAAACCGCAAGGTATAATTTTAGTTGTGGGTCCCGCCGGGAGTGGCAAAACGACTACTCTTTATACGGCGATGGATATCTTAAATCAACCGGAAGTTAATATTATTTCCATAGAAGATCCAATAACTCATAGAATGTCAAAAATAAATCAAACTCAAGTGAAACTTAAAATGGGAATGACTTTCTCCAGGGGAGTGAAGGCACTCTTGCAACAAGATGTAGATATTATTATGGTGGGGGAAATTCGTGATGAAGAAACCATGGGTCTTGTTATGGATGCGGGGATGACCGGCCATTTAATACTTACATCCTTACCCGTTAACAGCGTAGTGGCTACCATTGCTCGTATATTAGATATGGGATTAGAAGAAAGTTTAGTAGCTTCCACCGTAAAGGTAATTGTGGCACAAAGATTGGTGCGCAAAATTTGTCAAAATTGTAAAAAAACTGTTACTTACACCAAAAAAGAACAAAGAAAATTATTTAGTTTAATTGATCAAAAAAAATTACTGGATAAATTAAGAAAAGAAAGCAAATTTGATTCAATAAAAATTATTGAAAAAATAAAAAATAGAGAAGTAAAATTCTTTTATGGAGCAGGTTGTAAACATTGCAACAATCAAGGATATAAAGGGAAAATAGGTATTTTTGAAGTGTTAAAGATATCAAAAAATATTAAAAAAATGATTAATAATAAACCAACAATGAAAGAAATTGAGAAAGCAGTTGAAAAAGAAGGAATAATTACTATAATGGAAGATGGTATAATTAAAGCGATAAAAGGAGAAACCACGATAGAAGAGGTGATTTATTCATTAAGAGTATGATTTATATTTGGTAACTTTTCATTAAAGTGTTATTATTAAGTAAAGAAATTTAAAAAATAAAAATGAAGCTAAAAAGAATTTTTAGCTCAAGGGCTTCTAACAATTATTTATTAAGTCTAGACATCGGTACTGAATTTGTTAAGGTGCTGGTTTTGGATTTAGATAGAGAACATCATCGAGCGAAGGTGGTTGGTTTTGGTCAAGTACGACAACAATTGGGGCATATGAGTAACGGAGCGGTAAGTGATATAAATGGAGTAATTAATGCTTGCTCCTTGGCAATTGAGCAAGCAGAAAAAATGGCTAAAGTGAAGAAAGTTTCGAAGGTGATAATGGGTATTGCCGGTGAATTGGTTAAAGGAACTACCACAACGGTGCATTATGAAAGATCTCAACCGGAAGTGAGAATTGACTTTCCTGAATTGAAAAATATTATTCAGAAAGTTCAATGGAAGGCTTTTGACAGAATTAAAAAACAATTAGCTTGGGAAACGGGACAGAATGAGATAGACGTTAAATTGATAAACGCTAACATTGTCAGTGTTAAGATTGATGGCTATAGAATAACCAATCCTGTTGGATTTCAGGGAAGAGATGTTTCCATTAGTGTTTTTAACGCTTACGCTCCCATGGTGCATTTAGGTGCGTTACAAAAAATTGCTGATGAATTAGAATGTGATATTTTAGCCATTGCGGCAGAACCTTACGCTATAGCACAATCGATTAGTACTTATAATAATCCGGAATTTGGAGCAATTATTGTTGATATTGGAGGAGGGACTACAGATGTGGCTTTAGTGAAAGCGGGAGGATTAGAAGGAACGGTAATGTTTGGGCTGGGAGGACGAGCATTTACTAAGCGACTGGCTAAATCGTTAGGACTTAAATTCAACGAAGCGGAAGCACTTAAATTAAATTATTCTTTGGGACAGACCGGTGCGGGGGTGACCGAACAAGTAAGAAAAATTTTTCAAGATGATTGTCGCATTTGGATGGATGGTTTTAAGATTGCATTGGAGAGCTTTGTTAGTCTTGATTTATTTCCTTCTCGTATTTTACTTTGTGGAGGGGGAAGCGGATTGCCTGATATCAAGCAAGTGCTTGAAAATACGAAATGGAGTGATGAATTTCCCATAACGCAGGCGCCACAAATAAGTTATTTGCAACCTCGAGATGTGGTAAATTTATCAGATCAAACAAATAAGTTAAATTCTCCTCAACATGTGGCTCCCTTAGGTTTAGCCAATTTAGCCTTAGATATTTTAGCGGAAGAAGAAAACATTCTTTCTGATATTCTAGGAAAGGCGGTTAAAATAGTTCAATAGTGATGTCAAAATAATACAAAATGGCGTTAACAATAATTAAGAAGACTAAACATAGCGTCATTAAATAATAACGGTTTAATATTTTACAGATTTAATATGCACAAAACTATTTACATTGACGTAGATGAAGAAATTACCAGTGTGATTGATCGACTTCGTTCGGAAATCGGAGTGGAGGAGATTTTTTTAGTGATTCCAAAAGAAGCTTTGTTAACTCATGGCATAATAAATTTAAAAATATTAAAAAAGGAAGCTTCGCGTTTAGGGAAAAAGATAATTATCTCTACCCAAGATGAACAAGTAAAAAAAGTGATAGAAAGATTGGGTATTATGGCGGGAGATATTCCTCGTCCAGCCCAAGAAAATGTTGTACCGACAAGACCGAATCAGCCAAACAATGTCTTAGCAGAACAGGCTTCCCAGGAAGCATTAAGAGCGGTGAGTGGACAAGAAGATTATGTTAGAAAAAATGAGAAGACGATTGGTTCAGATAGTTTTTTTAACACCGAGAGGAGTGATAATCTGTCTGTGGAAAGAGAACGTAATTTAGGGAAAACTAATAAAAAAAGAATTAATTTAATTGGAGCCAAAAAATCAATAAATGATAAAATCAATGAAAATAGCCAAGTGACGGAATCTTTTGGTGAAGTTAATGCTAATGGTCAATTATTTAGTGATCAATTTAACAATAAAACAGACGCTTCTTTGCCACGGGAACAATATCTTACAGAGAATAAAACATTATTATCAGGACGAAATAATTTTAAAAATCAACACCCATTAGCTGAAAATGATTTTAATGGCAATAATAAAAGAAGATTTAATTTTAAAATTATTTTGGCATTGGGCTTGGCAGTTTTTATTTTAGGAGGAATTTTTTGGACTATTCGTCACTATCCAAAATTAGAAGTAATTGTTTATCCGCGCAAGAAAGAATTACAAAGAGAAGTAAGAATTTTTGCTAAAGTGGGAGTAACCAAAGAGGATCCGGACAAAAAGATTATACCGGGTCGGATATTGGAGATGGAATTGATAAAAGAGAAGGAATTTGAAGCAACGGGCGAATCTTTTTCCGGTAAAGATGGAAGAGCCAAAGGAGTGGTTGAAATTATTAATGAATATTCAACGGCCAGTCAACCATTAGTTGCTACCACCAGAATTTTATCTCAAGAGGGAAAATTATTTCGTTTAACAAAAGGAGTGGTTGTACCGGGAATGAAAGATGGAAGTCCTGGAAAAGTTAGTGTTTCGGTCATAGCGGATAAAGTGGGAGAAGATTATAATATTGGAGCCACAACTTTCACTATAGAAGGATTTAAAGGAAGTAATAAATATGAAAAATTTAAAGTAATTTCAAGTAGTGAAATGAAAGGAGGAGGAAGAGCTGATAATAGTAACAAAACAAAAATTATTTCTGAAAATGATTTGAAAAAAGCCAGAAAGGAAACCATAAAAGAGCTAGAAGATGAAATAAGTAAAAAAATTAAAGAAAAAATCGGAGAGAAAGATAGAGTTATTTTTGAATCAATTGATAAACAAATAGAAGAAGCAAAAAGCGCTTATCCCTTAGGAACGGAAGTGGATAAATTTACTTACACCGTTAAAGAAAAAATTAAAGCCATTGTTTTCTCAGAGGAGGCAGTTAATAAAATTGGTCGTTCAGAATTAAAGAAAGAAGCTGGTTCGGATTTTGATTTAGCTGAGACTACTGAATTAACCTACAAGAAAGCTATTGCAGATTTTAATCAAGGGGAGTTGATAATTCATTTAAATGTTAAGGCGGAAGCTTGGTCAAAGGTTGATCTAGAGAAAATAAAAGATGAATTAGCTAATAAGAAAGAGAAGGGTATTAAAGAATTTCTTTCCAATCAAGCTACAATTAATAAGGCAGAAATAATATTTCATCCTTCTTGGCTTAGAAGAATAAAAATTAAGAGAGATAAAGTTATAGTTAATAAAGTTTTAGAAAAATGATATAGCTGGTTGACTTTTTATTTAAAATACCATACACTTGTTAGGTAATAATTATAATACAATTTATTAATCATTAACCTTTTTAATGGGGAAGCGCGCAGGTTAATGCGTCGTTTTTTTATTAGATTACATTATGGCTACAAAGACTAATTATATTGATTTAGATCAAGAAATAGATGAGGTATTGAGTGGTGCAAACAAGAAGAATAACACTCAGAAGAAGAAAAAAAATAAGAAGAAAAGTGACGATGGAGATGGATCAATAATGAGTAAATTATTAAAAAAGAACCCTCTTCGATTGCCGACACTGGGAGAAAAAATTACCGGAAAAGTAGTGGCGGTGGATAGCTTGGCGTTGTATATTGATTTGGAAAAATTTGGTAGTGGTATAGTCTACGGCAAAGAGATAAAAGATGGGTTTGGCCAGGGAAGAAAAAAAATAGCCGTGGGCGATGAAATTACCGCTACGGTAATAAACTTAGAAAATGAAGATGGTTATGTGGAATTATCTGTTTCTGAGGCGATTAAAGAACAGGCTTGGAATGATCTAAGAGAAAAGAGAGATAGTAAAGAAGTGGTAACCACTAAAATATTGGATGCCAATAAAGGAGGATTAATGGTTGATATAAATGGTTTACCGGGATTTATGCCGGTTAGTCAATTAACGGCAGAACATTATCCTCGAGTGGAAGACGGTGACAGAAATAAAATTTTGGAAATATTAAAAAGTTATATCGGGGAAGAAATGTCGGTTTGTATTTTAGACATTGATGATGAAGAAGAGAAATTAATTGTTTCGGAGAAAGTCGCTTTTCAAGACAGAGAAAGGAAATCAATTAAAGAATTAAAAAAAGGAGATGTTATTGAAGGAGAAGTTTCCGGTGTGGTTGATTTCGGAGCTTTTGTTAAGTTTGTTCCTCCTTCTAAAAAAGGTTCTGAAAATGAGGAAGATAAATTAGAAGGTTTGGTACACATTTCTCAATTGGATTGGCAATTAATAGATGATCCCCGTAAAATTATTCATGTAGGTGACAAAATTAGAGCGAAAATAATTGCCATTGATGACACGCGTATTTCACTTTCCATTCGTGAATTAAAAAGTGATCCTTGGGAAAAGGCGGGTGAGAAATATAAATTGGGTGACATTGTGAAAGGTACCATAAATAAAATTAATCATTTTGGTGCTTTTGTTTATTTAGATGAAGATATTCATGGTTTGGCGCATATCAGTAGTTTTCCCGGTTATCCTAAAAAACCGATAGAAGAAGTGGTTAAAATAGGAGATAAATATTATTGGGAAATTATGTCGCTGGAACCGAATGATCACAGAATGGGATTAAAATTTATTGGAGAGAAAAAAAAGAAAAAAGATGAAGCCAAAAAAGCGGAGAAAAAAAACGAAGAAAAAGAAGATGAAAAAGTTAAAACCCAAAAAGATGCTTCCGCTGATCAATCAAATGAAGACAGTAAACAAACTAAGGCTAAAGTAAAAAAGGAGACTAAGGCAAAGAAATCAACCAAAAAAATAGTCAAGAAAAGCGTTGTTAAAAAAGGAAAAGAAAAGATAACTAAAAAGAAAACGACAAAAAAGAGCGTTAAAAAGGAAACTAAGAAAAAATAGAAAAGGTATATGAAAATTTCACGAAATATCTTGGTTATCAGTGGCCCCACCGGTGTGGGAGAAAGTACGGTGACAAAAGAAATCATCAAAAAATATCCTATTTTTCAACGCTTAGTTACCGCTACAACCAGGAAACCAAGATTAAAAGAGAGAGATAAAAGAGATTACTATTTTTTTAGTAAAAATAAATTTTTAACGGAGATTAAGAAAGGAAATATAGTGGAATATACCTATATAAAAAAGAGAGATACTTATTATGGAACCTATGAACCGATATTGAAGAAGAAAATAAATGAAAAAATCAACCTCATTGTTAATCCTGATTTAGTGGGAGCTAAATATTACCAAAAAAATTATAACGCCATAACGATATTTTTATTGCCTGATTCTATAGCAGATCTTAAGAGAAGATTGTTAAAGAGAGAGCCAAATATGCAAAAAGAAGAATTAAACAAAAGATTGGAGTACGCAAAATATGAGTTAGAAAATGAAGCTGAATTTTATGATTATAAAATTTATAATCAATATGGTAAACTAGAGAAGACCATAGAGGAAATAATAAAAATTATTAAGCGCAGAGGATATCGTTTAGCATGAAACTTGCAAAGAGAGTATAGTTATTAATTGAAACAGTCAATGAAATCTTTCATTAAACGTTTTCAGAATTTTATTTTTCAGAAGAAGCTCTTTAAAAGAGGGGATAAAATAATAGTGGGTATTTCCGGTGGGCCTGATTCAACTTTTTTAACCTTGGCTTTAAATGAAATAAAAGATAGCTATGATTTACGATTAATTTTAGTGCATATAAATTATGAATTACGTGGGGAAGATTCCGCTGAAGATGAACAGTTCGTTAGGCGTCTATCCGGAAAGCTAAAATTACCTTTAAGAGTGGAATATTACCAAAAAAGGAAAGAGCAGAAAGGTAATCTGGAAGAAGCTATGAGAAATTTCCGTTATGATTTTTTCGAACAAGAAAGAAAGAAAGAAAAGTTTAATTGGGTGGCTGTGGGACATACATTAGATGATCAAGTGGAAACGTTTTTTATGAATTTATTTAGAGGTAGTGGTATTGAGGGACTTAATTCTTTAAGAGAAAAAAGGGATAAAATTATTCGACCGTTGATTGGTTTTGAGAAAAGAGAGTTGATTAAACAATTAAAAAAAGAAAAACAGGAATATCGCATCGATAAAAGCAATCAAGATAAAAAATTATTTCGGAATAGTATTCGTCTAGAATTAATTCCTTTAATTGAGAAAAAATATAATCCTCAAGTTAAAAAACGTATCGCCAGTTTAACTAACCAGTTGAATGGAATAGAACAATTAATTAAAATAAAAGCAGAAAAGGAATATCGGCAAATTATTAACAAAAAAACAGAAAAAACACTGGAACTTAATTTAAATGAATTTAAAATAAAGTCAGAAGTTATTCAAGGAGAAATTTTTAGAAAAATAATAATGGAGTTAAAAGGAGATATGAGAAATGTTAGTTACAATAATTTTTTGGAGTTTAAGAAGATTGTAATTAGTCATAAAGCGAAAAGACAAAAAATAATAATGGGAAAATTATTAATTAATCGGATAGGAGATAGAGTCGTTTTTAATTATCATAAATAATAATAATTAATGAATTCATTAAATAAATTATAGCAAATATAACTATGAAAAATATGAAAAACATTGGTAAAAATTTGTTAACCGGGATATTGGTTTTTATCTTACTCTCAACTTTAGTTGGTTTTTGGGGGAAAAGTCTTGATAAAGTTGATAAAATATCTCTTTCTCAGGTGGCTACATTAATTGACCAGGAGAAAGTAGAATC
>CAYMNT010000013.1:0-13714 GCA_964391875.1 uncultured Bdellovibrionales bacterium | reverse complement strand
TGTGCCAACCGGGATAGCCTTTTCCCCAGGGGCTATCCCACTGCATTAAATGTTTTTTGGGGGCCTTGAGCCATAAAACAAAATCGAAACATTCTTTTTTATCAGGATGTTCATCTAAACGACAAGCTTTGATTAATTCAGTTATTTTTTTATTGGAGAGTTTTCCGTAAGTTTTAAATTTTTTAACGGCAAAAAAAACATTACCATTTTTTTCGTAGGCCAAACCCTTTTTTATTAAAGTTTCAATTAATTTTATCATCTGAGTAACGTGGGCGGTAGCACGGGGATAGTAACTGGCTTTTTCCAAGTTAAGTTTTTTAGCGTCTTTTAAGAATTGTTGAGTATAAAATTTGGCAATTTCTATGGGATTTTTATTTTCTCTTAAGGAGGCCTTAAGCATTTTATCTTGCCCGCTATCGGCTTGATTAATATCGTCGTCAGTTAAATGCCCCACATCAGTGATGTTCATAATCTGGCGTACCTCAAATCCGGAATATTCTAAATAACGTCGCAATAAATCAGCGTAAATATAAGCAGTTAAATTTCCGATGTGGGCATAGTCATAAACGGTGGGACCGCAAGAATACATTTTGACTTTACCTTTTTCTTGAGAGGTAAAGACTTCTTTTTTGTTGGTGAGAGTATTATAAAGAGTTAGCATAAATAAATAATTAAATTTTGTGTTTTGATGATTTAATTTCCCGATAACGAATAAATAATATCGCCAAAATAGCACCAATAAGATTAAAAACCAAGTCCAGGGCGGTGTTAATGTAACCACCTACTCCGGTTTCAGGCACTAAAACGGTGGCAATAAATTCAATAATTTCATTTAAAGCGCCAAAACCCAGACCGGCCATAACCAATACGATTGATAAGGCCGTCCATTTTTTTATAGAATCTTTAAGTAGTGGTTTCAATAAAAGGAAAGACAAAAAAGTAGTTACGCCAAAACCGTAGGCGTGAATTAATTGATCATATTTTAAAATATAATAGGGTTGGCCGACTAGAGGGATAATAATCAATTCATATATTTTTTTATCGTTTAAATATAAACCGCCACCGGCCATATGACCAATAGCCCAAATCGTTAGGAGCCAAAGAAGGGCATTGGGATAATTAACCTTTTTATTGGAAAGAAGAATAAAAATACCCAACAAAATTATTACCAACACATAAATAACGAATTCATAATTATGGCGAGATAAGAAGATGACAATAAAAAAGGACAGTGCCACAAGGTTAACCAATAAAATGGGCCATTGTTTTCTTTTTAGAGTAAACATTTTAATAAAAAATTAAATAATTAAAATCAGAGCCAACGTTTTTTTCTAAAGATAATCCAAAGAAACAAAACTACCAACAACATAAATAAAATAATAAACCAAAAGGTATTTTTTTCGTGAGCAATAGCAAAATTAGCAAAAGGCAAAACACTAAAAATTCCCGTAGTAACAGAGAGAGCAAAAGTAATCAAAGAAATAGCTGAAAGAAATCTGATGGTTTGAGTCATTCGATGAGAAACTAAAGTATTGTTAGTCTCCTCCAGGGATTCTATTACTTCTTTGGTATTTTCCAATGCATTCCAAACTCTGATATTAGTTCCAATTAAGTCGTAAAAATATTTATTTAAAGATTCTTCCAGAAAATTATATTTTTTTTGCACTAAAGACTCTATGATATTTTTTTGAGGTTTTAAAGTGCGACGAAAAGAGAGAATATCTCTTTTTACCATAGAAGTTTCTTTAATCATTGAACGGTTATTATCGGCAAAAATATCTTTTTCTATTTTATCTATTTGTTCATTGATGTGATTTATTTTTGGAAAGCAAGAAGAAATTAATTCATTTAAAACAAAATAAAATAAAAAGCCAACTGATTTTGACATAGCTAATTGTCTCACCTTAGGATCTTTATTAATTTTAGTAAAGATTGATTTTAGGGGTAAGTTGGTTCCTCGATGGGAAGTAATTAAGTGATTTTTGGTTATAATAATATCTAACTCACCGGGAGTGGTAACTCTTGATTTAAGATCAAAGAGGGGGACATGAACAACTGCATAAAAGCAATGTTCAAATTCCTCCGCCCAAGGACGTTGAGAAGGACAGGTAACTTCTTCCAAAACGAGAGGATCAATTTTAAAATTGTTTTTTAAAAAAGTTAACTCCTTTTTTCCGGGATTTTCTATGTCGTGCCAAGTAAGATTTTGGTATTGAATAGTTTTAAGCATGGTTTTTTATTTGACTTTAGTTTATAAATTGATTTACTATTAAATTAATTAATTTAATAAGTAATGACTTATTTAGTTTTTAAAAATTTATTAAACTGATTAATTATATTGTAGCAAATAATTGATAATTATGAAATATTTTCTCATACTCATAATAAGATTATACCAGAAAACCATTTCTTTAGATACCGGATGGTTCTCCGGAGTCTATGGCAAGAGGAGCTGTCGTTTTCATCCCACTTGTTCTCAATATACGCTAGAATCAATAGAACGATTTGGCTCTTTAAAAGGAGGCTATCTTGGGTTTAAAAGAATTTTACGTTGTCATCCTTGGAGTAAAGGAGGCATAGACAAAGTTCCTGAGAAATAATTTGAATTGACAAGCGACTAATAAAAAACGATAATGCAACTAACCAAAATAGATTTTCAAGGTTAACTTATTTATATGACTTTTGATGAATTAATAGCTACGCGAAAAGGATTTTATAATGTAAACCAAATTGAAAAAATTCGGAAGGCTTTTGAATTTGCTCAAAAGGCTCATCAAGGTCAAATAAGGAAAAGCGGGGAAGAATATATTCAACACCCCATGGAAACGGCGGCTATTTTAATAAAAATGGGATTAGGAGTGACAACGGTTTCTGCGGCATTGTTACACGATACTTATGAGGATACCGCCGTAACTTTAGAAGAAATCAGTAAAGAATTTGGTAAAGAAATAGCCTTTATCGTTAAAGGTGTAAGTAAATTAAGTAAAGTTCAACTGAAGGGAAGTTTAGAAGAATATTATCTAGATAACTTAAGAAAAATGTTTTTAGCTATGGCCACTGATATTAGAGTGGTGTTGATTAAGCTGGCGGATCGATTACACAACATGAGAACCTTAAGCGCTTTACCGGCGGAGAAACAGCAAAGAATTTCTCGAGAAACGATGGAAATTTTTGTACCGATTGCCAATCGATTTGGGATTGGAGAATTGAAAGGTGAATTAGCTGATCTTTGTTTTAAATATATCCAGCCAAAGGCTTATCTCAAAACATTTAAAATGGCGGAGGAAACGCATAAAAAAAGAAAAAAATATGTTAATAATGCCATTAAAGAATTAAAAAAAGAATTGAAAAAGAAAAAAATTGAAGTGCTGGATATCCATGGAAGAGCCAAACATTATTACAGTCTTTATCGCAAGCTTAAAAAATATGATATGAATATAAAGAATATATATGATTTGGCGGCGATTAGGATTGTTGTTCCGTCTTTGGCTGATTGTTATGAAGCCCTGGGAGTAGTGCATAAAAAATACCGTCCTTTAGTGGGAAGGATAAAGGATTATATTTCTTTACCTAAACCCAATGGGTATAAATCTTTACATACGACAATTTTTGGACCTCAAGGAAAAATATTGGAAGTGCAAATTAGAAGCAAGCAAATGCATAATGAAGCGGAATTCGGTATTGCCGCTCATTGGGCATACGCCCAAGGATCAAGTTGGAAAGATTTTATTTTTGGCAAAAAAGGATCGGCAAATATCCCTGCTAAAGATTTAGCTTGGGTACATCAATTAAAAGAATGGCATCAAGAAACGCAAGGTAGCAGTGATGAATTTTGGCGTTCTCTAAAGATTGATTTTTTTAAAAATCATATTTTTGCTTTTACTCCTGAAGGGGATGTGGTGGAACTTCCGGAAAAAGCCACTGCCGTTGATTTTGCTTATCGTATTCATTCAGAGATAGGGGATCGCACCGCCGGAGCAAAAATTAATGAAAAAATGGTGTCCTTAGATACGACTATTCACAATGGTGACTTAGTTGAGATTCTCACTAGCAAAGAAAAAAAACTTCCTTCACGAGATTGGCTTCAATTTGTTAAGACCGCCAATGCTCGCTCAAAAATAAAAAGCGCTTTGCGTAAATCCGGAATAGAAATAAATTAAACAGGGCAACACCGTTATTCTTCATCTTGTTTCTAATATTAATTAAGGGATGCAACCCAGCTCCACTTTTATCTTCTAATACTTAAAGAGTTTTTTAAGAAAAAGTCTACTCCTTAAAGTAATTTATTATTGAAAATAAAGTGAGGCTGGGCTCTTGAAATTAAGTTTTAGAATAGAATTTAAGTATTTCCAGTTGACTGAGTAATAATTATATGAGATAATGCAACTACGTTTAAATGTTATAAATTATTTTGAGGGATCGCGGGGTGGAGTATTGAGGTCGCTTGGAGTGACCGAAACAGCGAGGCCCGAGCGAGTAACATATTTAGCGTATTCTAAACATACGTTTTGCACCTATAAAAATATCGCGGGGTGGAGCAGTCTGGCAGCTCGGGTGGCTCATAACCACCAGGTCGCGGGTTCAAATCCCGCCCCCGCAACAAGCAGTTTCCATTATTAATTGAATATTAGGCAAATTTTAATTTTGGGATAAATTAAATAATTCACAATTTTCAAATAATTCACAATTTTTGATTTTTAGCTTATAATTTGCTTAGCGAATTGAAAGATTAAGAATCGAATAAGACTGAAGATTGAAAGTTGTTTTTTTATATAGGCCAGGGTAGCTCAGTTGGTTAGAGCGCGGGACTCATAAGCCCGAGGTCGTGAGTTCAATTCTCACCCCTGGTACAAACAGTTAATAAAGATGATTATTCCAACTTAAATTAACTAAAGAAAAAGTAAATTTAATATTAAAAATGAGAATAGGTATTGACATTAGAGCGGTAGGTAAACAAAGAACCGGCGATGAATCTTACACAGTTGGTTTGTTGAAAGGTTTGTCTAGAATTGATAAAAAAAATGATTATTATCTTTATACAGATACGGATAAACCCAAAGAACTTTTTAAAATAAAAAAAATACTTTCCTTAAGAAAGAATTTTAAAATTATTTCGGTTTTACCAAAAAGTAAAGCCCTTTGGACATTTTTGTATTTACCCTTAAGAGCTAAAAAAGATAAATTGGATGTATTGCATGTTCAATACATAACTCCTTTATGGTTAAGTAAAAAAATAAAACTGATAACTACCATTCATGATGTTTCTTTTGCTTCTTGTCCCGAATTGATTGGCAAAAAAGATTTATGGCTCTTGAAAATTTTTATTCCTCTTTCATTGAAAAAGGCTGACAAAATTATCGCTGTTTCTAACTTTACAAAAAAAGAGATTATTAGTCATTATCGAATAGAAAAAGATAAAATAGAAGTGATATATAATGGGAATGGATTAGATGAAAAATATCAACTTTCTCCGTCAAAAGAAAAAGTAAAAAAAGTGTTGCAGAAATATAAATTAACTAATAATTTTTTGTTATACATAGGAACTTTACAGAAAAGAAAAAATATACCATTTTTATTAAAAGCTTTTATTTATTTAAAGAAAAAATATAGCAATGATTTAAAAATTAAAGAACTGGAATTAGTGATTGGAGGAAAAGTGAAGGGGAGAAATTATGATGGGGGGATTGATAAAACATTAGATGAAATAAAAAGAAAAGCGCCTAAAATTAGAGCACAAATAAAAATGTTGGGTTTTATAAAGGAAACAGAGAAAAATGTTTTACTGAAAGAAGCTAAAGCTTTAATTTTTCCTTCACTTTATGAGGGTTTTGGGTTACCGATTATTGAGGCCCTGTCAAAAGGCACACCGGTTCTATGTTCTGATATCCCGGCCCATCAAGAAGTGGCTCAAAGAATGGTAATTTTTTATAATAAAAATAGTCAAACTGATTTGGCTAAAAAAATATATCTGACTTTTAAAAAAGATATTCAAAAGGAAGCTTTAAAAGTAAAGATAAAAAGGAATTTAAATAAATTTTCCTGGGATAAAGCCGGAGAAAAAACATTAAATATCTATCAAACAATAAAATAGTTTAAGTGGTTTTCAAAAATCAATTTTTGTAGTATTCTTTAGCTAGTGTTTTTTAAACTTAAAACTAATAAAAAAAATAATGACATCAACTTATAATGCATTTTCAAAAAAAGAAAATACCAAAAATAAATTTTATAAGCGGAAAAAATTTTGGTTTTTATTGGCGCTATTTATTTTATTTTTAGGAGTAGCTGGGTTTTTCTATAAAACAGGTTATATTTTAAATAAAATATCATCCGGAAATACGACTGTCTTGGGTAGTCTTTGGGGTGTTCTTCCGGGAGGGAAAAAAGTGGATGAAGAAAATGGACAAACTAACATTTTATTAATTGGAATGCGAGGGCAAAATATTCCCGGAGGAGGGCTACTTTCCGATACGATTATGGTTATCTCTCTTAGACAAAAAGATAATAAATTGGCAATGATTTCTATTCCACGCGATCTTTATGTTAAAGTTCCTCATGCTGATTATCACACCAAAATTAATGCTGTTTATGCCCATGGAGAAGAAGGAGGGAAAAAACAAGGAATGGAAGAAATGAAAGAAATAGTGGGAGAAGTAACTGGTTTAAAAATTCATTATGTTGTCGCTATAAATTTTACCGGCTTTAAACGCTTAGTGGATGCCGTAGGAGGAGTAGAGGTGATGTTAGAAACTCCTTTCTATGAAACCAGTCAATTTGTTGAAGGAAATGAATGTGGCGGTGAATTTACTTTGCCGGCCGGTAAAAATGTTTTAGACGGAGAAAGGGCGCTTTGCTATGTACGTTCCAGAAAAAACACTTCTGATTTTGATCGAGCTAAACGACAACAGATAGTGCTTAAAGCATTAGAAGATAAATTAATCTCCATGGGAACATTAACGGATTTTAGTAAAGTGAATAATATCCTTAATGCTATCGGCGACAACGTGAGAACAGATATGAGTTCCAGAGAAATGAAAAATATATATAAAAAATATTCTTCATTGGCTAACGCAGATATTTATCAAAGAGTTTTTGAAAATTCAAAAGAGGGAGCTTTAATGGTTCCAAAGGATGCACCGGATAATGTTGGTTATATTCTTATTCCACGTGCCGGATATGATAATTACTCGGAAATAAGAAGAATTTGTAAAGATATATTTAATCTTCCTCCCCAAAGTGATATTCAGCCGGTAAAACAATATGCTCGTCCGGCATCAAAGGAAAAAAAGAAGCCAAAGAAGAAAAAGAAAAACAGTGAAACAAAGAAAAAAGCACCGACAAACAAGATTGATCAACCAAAAAAATAGAGTTAATTTTAATGATTGATATCGCGTAAGGATATTTAGTAACTGATTTTTTATGAAAATGCTTTCTATTATTATCGCTTCTTATCGTCAGCCAGACCTTCTTCGAGTTTGTATTAATTCTATTAAGGAGGCAACTGGAGAGGTTGATTATGAAATCATAGTTTCTGATGGTGAAACGGGTGAAAAGACAAGTGATTTAATGAGAGAAGAGTTTCCTCAAATACGTTTTTTTAAAAATGTTAAAAATATTGGCTTTGCGGCAATGGTTAATCAAGGGATAAGAGTAGCTCAAGGTAAATTTATATTAATTATTAATGCAGATATTATATTTAAACCGAAAGGGATAGAAAGGCTATTGAAATATATCGAAAAAAACTCCACCATCGGTATGATTGGTCCGCAACTTATTAATTTTGATGGTTCAATCCAACAATCATGTTTTCTTTTTTATACACTCTGGACCATTGTTTTTAGGCGCACCTGGTTAAAGCGACTAAGTTTTGCCAAGAAACATTTAGCTCGTTTTGAGATGAAAAGAAAACAACAAACAGGTAAACCGTTAGAAGTGGATTGGTTAATGGGATCGGTGATGATGGTAAGAAAAGAAGCGATAAAAAAGGTGGGTTTATTGGATGATAGATTTTTTATGTATATGGAAGATGTCGATTGGTGTTGGCGGATGTGGCAAAACGGATATAAAGTGGTTTATTATCCCAAAATTAAAGTTTTCCATTATCATGGAAAAGCTAGTGGAAATAAAAATCTTTTTTTAGAACTGGTTTCGCCTATTTTTAATAAATATACTCGTTATCATATTAGCAGTGCCATTAAATTTTTTTGGAAACATCGAGGAGAGAAAAAACCTCATTAATCAATTTATAAAAAATAAGTATGAACAATATAGACAACAAAGAGAAAGAAAAGAGAAGTCCTTTAAGATTAAATTTTTTTGCAGTTTTATTAATAGTCCTTTTTTTCTATAGCGGAGTGGCTTGGGGAAAAAAAGAAGATAAAATTACCAACCAACAAAGTGTGGTGACTAATTTTTGGCATAGTTTTTCCAATCCCGGTGATATTTTCAAAAACAGAGAAAAAGATAAACCACCAAAAGTAGATTTTAGTCTGTTTTGGGAATCTTGGAAAAGAGTGGATAACCAATTTGTTAATCGAGATAAAATAGATTATCAAAAAATGGTTTATGGGGCGATTAATGGAATGATTCATTCACTGGGAGATCCTTACAGTAGCTTTATGAGTCCGGAAGAAACTAAGGAATTTAACACAGAGATGGAAGGATCATTTGAAGGAATTGGAGCGGAGCTGGGGATGAAAGATGATATTCTTACGGTAATTGCACCCATTAAAGGCATGCCGGCGGAAAAGGCCGGTTTACGCGCGGGAGATAAAATTCTCAAAATTAACAATGAAATAACATCAGATATTAGTATAGATGAAGCGGTGAAAAAAATCAGAGGAAAAAAGGGAACGGAAGTAACCTTGACAATATTGCGCAAAGGAAACAGTCATACTAAAGAAATAAAAATTACTCGAGGAAAAATAGAAATCAAAAGCGTGGTTTATGAAAAAAAAGAAGGAGGAATTGCTTATTTAAGGATTAATAAATTTGCCGAAGATACGGCACTGGAGTTTGATCGTTTAAGTTCTCAAATGATAGCCGATAATACTAAGGGTATTGTGCTGGATTTACGTAACAATCCGGGAGGGTTTTTAACTAAAGCGGTAGAAATTACTTCTAAGTTTGTTAAGCGAGGCGAGCCGATTGTTTATGAAGAAAATAGAGAAGGGAAGAGAAAGCCCTACAAGGCTCAGGGAGGAGAAATTTTTATTCAAATCCCCGTGGTGGTTATTATTAATGAAGGATCCGCTAGCGCTTCAGAGATTATGGCAGGAGCGTTAAGAGATTTAAGAAAAGCTGTGTTGATTGGTAAAAAAAGTTTTGGCAAGGGTTCCGTGCAACAACTAGAGCCTCTTTCCGGTGGCTCTAGTATTAAAATTACTATTGCCAAATGGCTTACCCCCTCCGGGCATTCTATTCATGAAGTTGGTTTATCTCCCGATAAGGAAGTTGATTTTACGGAAAAAGATTTCTTGAATAAGGAAGATCCTCAACTAAAGGAAGCTATGAAAGAAATAAAAAATGAAATTTTACAAAAAAATAAGTAGTTGACAGATATTGACTAGACTCTAATTTGGGCTTAGTATAGTTGGTGCTGTTTTGTAATGAGGGAATAATAATGATAGTATTGTTTAATAGTGCGATAAGCTTTCTGGCTAAACAGCTAAGCTCCTATAGCTCAGTTGGTAGAGCAGTTGCCTCTTAAGCAAACGGTCCTAGGTTCGAATCCTAGTGGGAGCACATAATTTTGTATTTTTGGTTTCTTTAAAAAATAAAAAATTTTAGATTAATTATTTTAAAAACCTAAATAATAAATACGAATAAGTTAAGCAAAGTAAAAAGATTACAAAATAATTAAGAGAAAAGTTGATAAATAAATTATTAGCAATGTTAATTTAGCGCTCTTGTGGTGAAATGGATATCACACTTGGCTTCGGACCAAGCGTTCCAGGTTCGAGTCCTGGCAGGAGCACAGAGTAATTTGATATGGCGACTATAGTTCAATGGTAGAACACCGGTTTGTGGTACCGGTTACCAGGGTTCAATTCCCTGTAGTCGCCCCAATAAAAAATTTAAAAGAGTTTTATTTTCTGGAAATAATACTCTTAAAATACCAAAGCCCACCATAAAGTCCGGAAAATTCTCCCAAAGAAGCTTTTTTTATTTGAGGTATTTTCTTGAAAGTAGTTAATATTTTAGCTAAAATTTCTTGGGTATGTTCAAGAGGTATTTGTTTAATAAGTGAACCATCTAAAATTAAAATATCCGGTGACCAATGAATCAAAGTGTCATTCAGTCCTATGGCTAGATAGTAAGCAATATCTTCCCAAAATTTTTTATCTTTTATGTCGCCCGGTGATTTTCCTGTACGCTTTTTAATGGCTAAGCCACTGATTATCTCTTCCAAGGTAATTGGTGGGGTGCTTTCTGGATAAATTGAACCGTCAGCGTCAACAATTTGTTTTCCCGGTTCAAAACCCAAAGAATTGGTATCAATTTTATTGTTAACGATTCGGACACCTCCCACGCCGGTACCAATAGTCAAATAAGCAACAATCGGATAATTTTTACCGGCGCCCAGTGTTGCCTCACCAAGACCTCCCAGGGAGGCATCATTTTCCAAAAAAACCGGGCATTTAAGTTTCTTACTTAATATCTCTTTTAATGGCTTATTATCCCAATTTTTTAAATTCGGTTTATTGGCATAATCAATCAACTTTTCTTTTTTGGGCCCCAGGGGGCCACCAATACCTCCAATAACCGCCTCTAGTTTACCGGAAAAGGAAAATTTTTCACTAAAATTAACAATTCCATCAATACCTTTTGTGAAGCTGGAGGGAGTAGGAAAAATCAACACTTCTCTTTTGTTGAGTGTGTTCCCATCATGAGAAATGGCTAGACGTGTTTTAGTACCACCAATATCAAAAAGTAACAGCATAATTATTTTCTAGTGATTATAGTTCTTGTTTTTTGTATTTTTTCCATTCATTTTTAGACCAATTTTTTGGTTTTTTGGTCAATTTTTTCTCTTTATGGTATTTATCGGGGTTATCGTAAAAACTTTTAAATATTTTTTTAATGATCACCTTACCTTCTTTATCGGTAACGGTTTGACTCCAGGAAGTTTTCATTGTGCCAGCTTTTTTATCTCTGAAAGTTACCACCGGACCACTTAACTCAACTTTTCTGCCATCGTCAGTTCCGTAAATATCGAATGAAAGAATAGTGCCGTTAAATTCCGGCTGAATAAGAGCGTAATGATCAGTATTGTTAATAAAAACTAAATCCGGTTGGGGAATATAAACGGTAGCGTCAGTTCCCTGAGGGGCATAATAGGAAACCGGATAAGCGTGATTTTTTCGTGCCACCACTTCAAACCCGGAATTTACTACGGCCCTAAATAGAGTAGTGGAAACTTGACAAATACCTCCACCAAATTCCGGTTTAGTTTCATTATTTTTAATAACCAATTCTTCCTTGTAGCCATTTTCTTTGTCCACTGAACCTAATTGACTGACAAAAGAAAATTTTTCTCGGGGAGCTAAAATTACTCCGTTAAATCTTTCTGTGGCCACTTTAATATTGTAAATTCTATTCTTGGGCGAGTTTCTAAAATTGGATTGTCCGTGTCCGATTTTCTCCTTAATGCCCATTTGAGCTAGATTATCAAGAGAGATTTTAGGGGGGACTGACTCAACAACTAAAATTATTTTTTTAATAGAAGGATTATTTTTTAACTCATTAACAATTTTTTCCGTTGATTCTTTAACTTTAATATATTCACCGGCTACACCTTTTTTATAGGTTACAAAAATACCGTCAGTATTCATCCTTAACCGTGGTTCTTGAGGAAGTGACTCCAACTCATTGATATGATCTTTAATAAATTGTTGAAGAGCACCAAGATTAAAATAAAAGTTTTCCTTTTTAATTAAATTGGCTTTTTTGATTTTTAAATCAAGAAATTCACATAAAGGCTTTTCTCTTAATAAACAATAATGATAATTTTCTATTTCAGAATGATAGCCGGGTTGAAACAATAGAATTCCTTCTTGGTTAACGTAGGGAGATAAATTAATTTTTATTTTTTTATTAGAAGTGGCTAAAATTTTATCGTTTGAAAGTATATTATCAATTTCCTTGTCATTGAAAATGATTGATTTTTCTTTAGCTTTTATTGAGCAAAAAGGAAGTATTAATAAAAAAGTAAAAAATAATACTAAAGAAAAATAAGTATTTAATTGTAATGTTTTTTTTTGCATTAGACGACAAACAAATCGGATTTCTAGAAAAATCCGATTTGTTTAATTATAAATCAAAAAAATAATTGGTAAATCAATAAATTAATAACCTCTTACTTGAATTTTTCTAGTTTTGGTAGTGTCAGCTTTAGGCATGCGTAAAGTCAAAATCCCGTTTTTCATAGTAGCTTCAGCTTTATCCGGAATTATTTCAATGGGAAGAATAACACTACGAGAGAAGGTACCCCAATAACATTCTTGATAGTAATAATTTTCCGGATCTATTTCTTCATCTTGAACTCGCTCACCTCTGATGGTAACCATATCGTTATTAATGTTAACATCTAAATTCTCCGGTTTTACTCCGGCAATGGTTGATTTAATTACCACATCATCATCAGTTTGATAAACATCAATAGTTAATTGTCCTTCAGCATCAGATGGTTCAGTTTCATTTTCGGTTTCATTCTTAACCGGCGTAGAAGTGGGAGGGGTAACAGGTGTTTGATTGTTTAAGGGAGCTGGTTCGTTGTAGGTCTCCGGTTGAGGTTGTGTCGGCGTCTGTGCTTCCGGTTGAGGAACCTCATAGTTATATTCCTGTTGATAAGGCTGTTCTGTTTGTGAGGAAGTTGAATCAGCAAAAAAATCTCGTTCCGAAGAATTTTCTTCTCGGAAATTGACAATTTCTTCTTGCTCATCCTTTTCAATTTTTTGAATACCGGTTAGTCTCTCAAAAAAAGACTTTTTTTCTTTAGTTTTACTCATATGAATATAAGTTAGCATTTATTTTACTAACAGTATAACAACTTTTTAAAAACAAGACAAGGGCTTAATTTATTAAAGATAAATTATAACCGAAATGGAAAAAAAGAGCAGAAAATAATAAAATGACAGCAGGAAATAAAAAAAATATTTTTTTTTGGTAAATTAACCAAAAACCAGTGCTTGCTAAGAAAACAGTAAAGAAATGAACAATAAAGAGTTGAGAAATGCTAAGCCAAATAATATTATTCAAAGATAACCTGCTTAAAATAAGAAAACTTTCAAAGAAAAAGAATCCCAGTGCAAAAAAGAGAGTCGTATAAGGAATTAACCAAATTCGTGGATCCATTTTAAGTAATTGTTTTATCAAGAAGGCTATGATAATAAATTTTACCAACTCTTCAAAGGTAGTAAGAAAAAATAACTTTTTGACAGTAAAATCATTTTCAAAATTAACCGCTATAAACAAAGCGGGGATTAGTAAAGATAACAGCGCCGACAGGAATCCGCCGGAAAAAGACCATAAAGCTAAGGAAGTAAGTCTCTTAAACAAGATTTTTTAGATAAGAATTAAGTTTTTTTAAGCGATTTTTTTGCTGGGTATATTTTTCTTTTTCTTGCTCAATAATTTGTTGAGGAGCGTTTTTTAAAAAAGCCTGATTAGATAATTTTTTATCAAGAGAGGTTAAATAAGTTTTAATCTTCATTAG
>CAYMNT010000012.1:0-13784 GCA_964391875.1 uncultured Bdellovibrionales bacterium | reverse complement strand
TTTATCATTAAAAGCATTATTTATATCTTTAGCTCTAAATTTTGGATTTTTATAAAGAAAATCTGCATCCTTTTTAACAGAGGGATATTCTTTAATTTTAAACCCTAATTTTTTAAGCACTTCAATGCCTAATTCGTAAATATAAGGAAAAACATTTGGACCTCCCCAAGACGGAGAGATAACAGCAACCGTATCTCCTTGCTGTAATTTTTTTGATTTAATTATCATAATTTTAATAAATTATTTGAACTGGGTATTTTTTGCAGCTGATTACTTTCAGTTAATTTATACAATAACTGAAATTTGGGGCCATGCCTCAAGGAAAAATTTAAGAGGTTGAATTATGATGGGCGAAACTTACATCTTAGCCTGTTTTGTTTCTAGAAATTCTTTCAATTTTGCAAGTGGTTTGATTTGTAGGTATGTTATTTGGTAATCTTCTTCGCTGAGTGAAGCTCTTGTAACTGAATATCCTTGGGGAATAAAAATTTTATCCCAACCAAAACCTTTATTGCCACTTGGTGTTTTTGCAATTTTTCCATCAAGATGACCTTTAAATAACTTCAAATCTTTACCATTGAAAAAACCAAAAACACATCTTGCTGTTGCTTTTCTTGTCATTCCACTTTTAATCATTGAACAGATTACTTCAAATGGTACTTTTTTTACAAAGAATTTTATGAAAGGTCCTGGCAAATTACCCAAGGCTACAAATTCCAAAGAAACATCTTCAACAATAATAGGTTTTTTTATTTTCGTATAGGCTTGACGCACTTTGTGTTCCACAATTTCATCTAAATTAGTAGATTGAATTTCATCTAAGTTAAGATTGAGATGCTTTACCGGATGACCAAGATATTTTGATAGATAATTTGCTTTACTTTGATTTCCGGTAATGAAGGTTACATTTTTCATCGTAAGTTAAAAAAAAGAGTTTAAATTGAAAACCAGCTATCAAACCACTATATTTACTAACCGTCCCGGAACATAAATAATTTTCTTTGGTTTTTCTCCATTTAAAAATTTTTGTATTTTTTCACTTTTTAAAGCAATTTCTCTTACTTCTTTTTCAGAAATACTTTTAGCAGTCTTTATTTTATCACGCACTTTGCCATTAACTTGAATTACCAATTCAAAAGTTTCGTCAATGATATTTTTTGGATTAAATTTTGGCCAAACTTGATTAAAAATGGATTTATTATGTAGTGAACGGCCATGGCCGTTCACAATGAGCCAAAATTCCTCTGCCAAATGTGGAGCCATGGGAGCAATAAGTAAAGCTAAAACTTTTCGCACCGTTAAAACTTGTTGTTGAGAAAAATCATTTTTATTGTTTCGTACCCAATTAACCAACTCCATATAACGCGCCACAGCTGTATTAAATGAAAGTTTTTCAATATCTTCTCCAATGACTTTAATGCTTTTATCCAATGTTGACATATCATTTATTCCTTTGCCATCAGTTTCAGCTAATTCATAAAAGAGTTTCCAAAGTTTTTTAATAAATCTATGCATTCCTTCTGCTCCGGTATCTCGCCAATCACCGCCCTGAGAGAAATCTCCTAAAAATCTTAAATAAAGACGCACCGTATCTGCTCCATATTTTTCTATCATTTCATCCGGATTTATTACATTACCTTTGGATTTACTCATTTTGGCTCCATCTTTAGTAATCAACCCATGACCAAAAAATCTCTTGTAAGGTTCATCAAAGTCGATATATCCCAAATCTTTTAAAACCATAGTAATGAAACGAGAGTAAAGCAAATGTAAAACAGTATGCTCTTTCCCGCCAATGTAACTATCTACCGGTAACCATTTTTTAGTACGTTTTTTATCAAAAGGTTTATCTTTAATTTCAGTGGATGGATAACGAAAAAAATACCAACTGGAATCCACAAAGGGATCAGAAACGTCGGTTTCCCGCTCCGCCTTTTCGCCACAAACCGGACATTTTGTTTGAACAAATTTTTCATTCTTCGCCAAAGGACCCTTACCCTTCCCTTCCGGCAAAAAATCTTCCATTGGTGGTAATTTCACCGGCAAATCTTTTTCCGGTACCGGAACAGTTATCGGTTTTATATTTTTTATAATATTTTCAATAATATAATCTCTCAGTTTTGTATTCTTCTTTTGTTGAAAATGCTTTTGTCCTTTCCAAATTTCAGCGGTTTTATTTTTAATCTTTATATCTTTAATGTGTTCAGTTGAGATATAAGGATCGTCCGAAGAAACAATCACATAAGTTTCTTTAATTTTTCTATTTACATCTTTCCAATCAACTTTCTGCTTCCAGAATTTCTCTAATGAATCAATATCAGACTTTGGCCATTCTTTTCTGAACCAATCCCAGTTTCTTTTTTGAGTTCCCAGTGCAGAAGCTATCAAAAACACCTGGGAAACTTTTTTATTGCCACTGTTTAATAAATGCAACAATGCTTTAGAGCCTAAGCTGTGACCAATAATGACACTGTTCTCATCTAGTTTATTCAAGTAAACTTTGAGTTGCTTGTTCCAACTTTTCACTGTGGGATGTTTTCTGTCTTTTAAAGTGGGAGTGAATACTTCACAACCAATTTGTTCCAACTCTTTCTTTAACCAAGGAAGCCAATTTCCCCTTCCCGATCCTTCAAAACCATGAATTATCAATACTTTGATTTTCTTTTTCTTTAAAGCGCAACTGTTACACCAAACAATCGGAATGGGTGGTCCCCAATATCTTTGTCGAGAAATACACCAATCTCGTAATTTATAATTATAAGTCATTCGACCACCAACAAATTTCGTAATGGCTTTTTTTGCCAACTTACTTTTTGTTCCATTAAATCGTTCGGAATTAATTAATTCTCCCAATCCGGTAAAGAGAGTCTCCTCTTTGCCCAGAAAAATATCCCAATATCTTTTAATCTCCGGTAGATTAATAATTTGTGCTATTTTATCTTTATCTATCCAAACTCCTTGATGATTTTTGGTGTGTTTTTTTTCCGGTTCTTTCCATTCCCCATCAATTAATTCTATGTAAATACAATTTCTTTTTACCGGTGCACGATTTACTTTTTTATGTGTGGCATAAAAATAGCTGTGTACTTCTCCTCCTATTTGTTTAATTACTTGCATATTTTTATAACCACTTTCCTCTTGAGCTTCTCGTAAAGCGGCCTCTTCTAAAGTTTCTCCTTTTTTTACTCCCCCAATAACAAAACTATGCCAATTATTGCCACTTTTATTCCAATCTAAACAAAAAAATTTATCTTCTTTCCAGTGTTTTATAATAACATCAACCGTTGAGCGTTTAGTCATCGGTTTATTTTTTTGTATGGCGTCTTTTCCTTTAGCGTCAAATCTCGGGACAATCACTTGCTTAATTTCCAGCCCATATTTTTTAGCGAAATCATAATCTCGTTTATCATGAGCCGGAACCGCCATTATGGCACCGGTGCCATAACCGGCTAAAACATAATCAGCTATAAAAACCGGAATTCTCTTATGGTTAATCGGATTAATAGCCCAAACACCTTTTAATTCAATGCCGGTTTTTTCTTTTTTTTCATTATTTCTCTCTTGCTCACTTCTTTTAATAGCTCGAGAAATATATTTTTTTACTTGAGACCAGTTGTTGATTTCCTTTTTAAACTTTTTTACTAATTTATGTTCCGGAGCCAAAACCATATAAGTTACCCCGAATAGTGTATCCGGTCGAGTAGTAAAAACCTCAATCGTTTCTTGAGATTTTTTAGTTACTATTTTAAATTTGATCATCGCTCCTTCTGATTTTCCAATCCAATTTTTTTGATTTAATTTTACATCTTCCGGCCAATCAATCCATGTTAAATTTTTTAATAATTTGTCAGCATAGGCGGTAATTTTGAAAAACCACTGTTTTAAATTTTTCTTTTCCACCACACTTTCACAGCGTTCACATGCTCCAGTAATTACTTGTTCATCAGATAAAACCGTTTTGCAAGAAGGACACCAGTTAACTTTAGCTTCTTTTTGATAAGCCAATCCCTTCTGATACATTTGCAAAAAAAGCCATTGAGTCCATTGATAATACTCCGGTTTGTAGGTCTCCACCGTTCGTGACCAATCATGCATATTGCCAATTTCTCGCAATTGTTTGTAATAATTTTTTTCTGTTCTTTTGGAAACATCTTTAATATGCTCACCGATTTTCATAGCATAATTTTCTGCGTGAATACCAAAACCGTCTAAACCGATAGGTTCAAAAACATCATAGCCCTGCATTTTTTTAAATCGCCCAAAAGTATCCACTCCGGAAAAAGTATACATGCTTCCCACATGCATTCCTTCTGCTGAAGGATAAGGAAACATCATTAAATTATAAAAAGGCTTTTTGGCCTTATCCATATTTGGTTGATAAATTTTACTTTTCTCCCACTCTTTTTGCCATTTTTTTTCTATTTTTTTAAAGTTATAGGAGGGAATTTTTTTTTGGCTAGACATAGTTATATTTTTAGTATTTTTTACGATATTTTAAAATTTTACACAAATTAAGCATAACTTAAAAAACAGCTCTTTTCAAGTAGTGCTTAGCTATAAAGGTTTATTGTTTAATGAGCAATAATTTTTATTTTATTTTAAATTATGTTACAATAACATAAACGATTTATTCATTTTTTTATGAGAAAAATTTTTATTTTACCTATTTTAATTCTTTTTTTTATCGGTCTACTCAGTCTCTTTTTAAAAGACTTTATTGGGTTTGTTTTTTGGTTAATAGCTGGAGCATTATTAACTACGGTACTTTTTCCCATAATAAGAAAAGATACCAACAATGAATATGTTCCCATTTATCAAATTTTTATTTCTCTTTTTTTGATAATTATTTTTTTTAGTGTCAATGCTTTTTTTGATTTTTTTCGTATCGGTTTTCCCGCAGGCAAATCTTTACTTTTTGGAAGTTTTATCGGAATATTGATTGTAGCATTAATAATGGCAATAAAGGGCGATAAATAATCTAATTTCTTTATTTTAATTTTAGCAACAATATAATTTATCCGGTGTCTTCCCTGTTTTATTTTCACCAAAGGGATTGCCGGTTTTTTTTATGTTTTCCAACATTAGCTTATTTCTTTTTGACTGTAGACCATGCTCATTTTGTTTTTGTCTCACTTTTCGTATCATTTCCGGTAAATTTATTTCCATTGGACAATTATCTCCACAATTACCACATAAACTGCATTGAAAACTACCTGCCTTTTTTGATTTTTTTAAAGCTCTTAATAAAGTTTCCCGTTTATTTTTTTGAGCGGTAATAATTATTCCCTTGGCTCCTATATAGTTTCCTCCAAATTTTTTTCCTCGTTGATGATAAATCGGACAAAAATTTATACAAGCGCCACAATTAATACATTTAACCAAATCAGAAAAATCTTTGTCTTTCATTAATTCACGTCGTCCGTTGTCCAATAAAATAATATGTACTTCCCTGGCGCCTTGAGCTCCCACCACCAATTGGTTGCCAATGTCAGCGGTTTTAGATGGACCAGAAATAATAGAGACATACTGAGTAATCGGTTGACCGGTACCAAAAATTGCCGCGCTTTGACAAAGTTGAGTGGCATCTTCTATTGATTCAACTAATTTATCAATGCCACAAATTACTATATGTTTTTTCGGTAAGCGAGAAACCAATGAGATATTCCCTTCATTTTCTAAAAGTACCAATTGTCCTGATTGAGTGAAGAAGTTGGCTCCGGTAATCCCCACCGTAGCTTTTAGAATTCGTTGGCGAATTTTGTCACATAAATAATGAGTTAATTTTTCCACTTCCGGCTCGACTTCATCGTCATAAACATTTTTAATTTTTTGAACAATAGCTTGAGGAGTAATATGCATAGCCGGTATAACGTAATGTTGGTCTTCTTCTTTGAAAAGTTGCACGATGAAATCTCCCAGGTCTGTTTCCGCTATTTCTTTAAATTTTTCATTTAAGCCAATTTCTCTTGCCGTATTGCTTTTGCTTTTTACTATCACCTCATTACTTTTTAAAAGACTTTGAAAAATTTCTAGAGCCATTTGATCATCTTCGGCTTCATAAATTTTAAAACCATTTTTTATCAAATTATTTTTCGCTATGGTTAATTTATCTTCAAAATTATCAAAAACTTTACTTCTTAAATCACTTACTTTTTTTGCATAGACTTGTTTACTGACACCCAAGTCAGCCAATGTTTCTTGACGTTTCTTTTTATAATTTTTTACCGTATCCCAAATTACTCTTTTGGTTTTATTGGTTAAAAATTTTTTAGTCATTCAATCATTTTAAAAAATTAAAATCTGAGATATTTATTCCAATATTCGTAAAGTTTGGCGGTAGAGTACAAATCACGCGCATTATAACGAGCAATATCAAGATATTTTTCTTCTTTAAAAAGCCGAGTTACGTCATCACCTTCCACTCCCGCTTCTTTAGGACTGGTTATTCCAAAAGCTCGACAAGCTAGATGCAAGTTATTTTTACCCCAAGTAGCTCCATAAAAATTTAATTGATCCATTAAATCTACATGCTTAGCTTCTCGTGGTTGCAAACTCATATAACGATTAGCTAATAAATTTTTACTGGGACGAATCTTGTGAATAGCACTGCGAATCATTAAATAAGGCACATCAAATCCTCGTCCGTTAAAACTAATAAACTCTTCGGCTTTCTCCGCTACTTTCCAAAAACTTTCCAATATTTCCTTTTCTTCCATTGGTTTTAATTTAACACCTTTTTCTTCTTTCACTCCCAGTGTTTCAGTTTCTTTACCGGCTTGATAATAAACGGCCCCCTTATTAGAATCCACATCTAAAACTCCCACTGCCACAATTTGACCGGTTAAAGGAGAAAAAACCAACTCATCTTTTATTTTAGTCAATTCCTTTTTTTGTTCTTCCGGGTCATCACTTTTATTTTTGGCTTTTTTTGCTAAAAACTCTTGGGTAAATTTATCCATTTTTTCGTAATCTTCTCCGGCGGTTTCAATGTCGAAAACTATTTTTGGCATAATTTTTTTAATTAATGTTTATAATTAGTTTTATTATTTAAAATATATCCTATAATTAATCCGTTAAGAATAGAGAAAATAATTATATAAATACTGGAAATTAATGTAAAGCCCCAACCGAAATAGAAAATCATTACCGGAAAAAATAATATTTTTATATTACGATTATAAAGAAAAACCACAATTAATGAATTTTTTGTTCCTCTTTTTTTCAGTTCTCTTAAAAATGGAAAAAATATATAAACTGGTCCACTCACCAATATTCCCACTAAGATAGCCCAAAACCAGCCTTTAATGCCCGACCCTTCTCCTAAATGTTGCTTAATTTTATCGCCTTCAACGTAAAGATTAACTGAAGCAATTGCTAAAATAACGAAAATCAAAAGAGGAATAATTTTAAGTAAAGTTTTTCCTGTTTGAAATAAAGCCTCTCCGGTAGCTTCCGGCTTAAATAAAAAAAGTACCAAATAACTCATAGCTACTAAAATAAGGAAGGTTATCCCCCTACTTTTTTTAAATTGATTAATTGTTTTTTTATCTTTCATTAAATAATATTTAAGGTAATAATGGTTAGTATGGCAACAATGATAGCCGAAATAAAATTCAGTCCGTTTCTTAATAGAGCGAATTTCTTGCCCAAATATGAAATTTCCAGAGGAAGCATTATTAAGCCCACACTCGACCAAGTAAAAATAAAGGTGGCCACCGCTAAAAGTCCCACTCCTTTATTCAATAATTCCCCACCAATAATATAACTATTAAGGGGCATTCCAAAAGATATACTTCCAGCCAATGCACCGATTAAGGGATCTAAAAAATAATCGCCGGTAAATATACTTTGATAAAATGAATCAGAAAATATATTGGCTAAATTCACTAAGGCCAACATCCCTATCATCATCGGTAAAGCGCGCCAAATTGTTCGAGTTGCTTTTTGCAGTGATTTTTTAAATTCTTTTTTAATCATAATAATCTTAACTCTTTAGTTATTTTCTTATAATCAGGAATAGCTTGTTCCACCAATTGCCAAAATTTAACGGAGTGATTCATTTGTTTTAAATGACATAATTCATGAACTATCAAATAGTCCTGCATTGTTTCCGTTAATAGAATAATACGCCAATTAAAATTTAAGTTTCCTTTTGCGGAACAACTACCCCAACGAGTGCGCTGATTTCTGATGGCCACTTGCCGATAGGTAAATTTAATTCCAAAATTAACTTGATAATAGCTTTTAAAAAAAGTTAATTTTTTCTTAACTAATTTTCTCGCTTTTTCTTTACTTTTTAAATAGTCGCTTCTTTCACCTTTTTTCAAAAGATAATTGACTTGAGTTTGTTCTATTTTTTTTAAGTTAGTCTTTATCCAAGACTTTTTTTCTTGGATAAATTTTTCTGCTTGCTTACGACTAATCCACCAAGGATAGGTCACTAAAACTTTCCCCGCTTCTTTAATTGAGATTTTAATGTGTTTATTTTTCTTGTAACGCTTAATGGTAATTTGCATTTATCTTCAAACATCAAATAATTCACTTAATTCCATCACTTTCATTGTCCCGGCACTCTTTTTTAATTGAGCTGAACACATGGGACAATTGGTAATCAATACATCTGCTCCAGTTTCTTTCGCTTGTTGAATTCTGTCTACTCCTATTTTGCCAGAAAGTTTTGGGTAATTGGTTTTTACTCCTCCCCCACCACCGCAACAAAAACTATCCTGTCGAGAGAATTCCATTTCCACCAATTGATAACCGGCCTTTTTTATAATTTCTCTGGGAGGATCATAAATTCCTAAAGTTTTTCCCAAATGGCAAGGGTCATGATAGGTAGCTTTTTTCTCTTTCCCAACTGATTTGATATTTTTTAAAGATAGTTTAATTATTTCTGAAATATGCAATACCCTCATCTCCCATTTCTTACCTAAAATTTTAGGATAATCTAAACGAAACATAGCGGTGCAAGAAGGACAATTGCTGATAATTTTAGTTACTCCGTGTTCTTTAAATATTTTTAAATTTTTTTCAGCTAATTCCTTAAAAACTTTTTTTGCCCCGGCATTTTTAATGGGAGAACCACAACAGACTTCTTGGTCTGCTAAAGTAATAAACTCTATTTTTTCCGCTTGAAGTATCTTTTGATAACGTCTTGCCAGTTCTTTTCCGGCAAATTTAGTTAAACAACCGGGATAATAGAGAGTATTCCCAGGAAAAATTTTATTAAATATTTTCATAGCTTGATTATAGGCGGTTGTATTGATTTTAACAAGTCAATATTGATAGCAATAAGCTTCAAAACGATTATTGTTTTATTTTTCCCGGTGCTATTCCCATAAACAATATCTTGTGCTAAGGTATTATCCCAAGATATATTAATCATCCAATAAATTATTTCTATTTTTTATTTTAGTTTTATTAAAAATAACTATACTTTTTTGTATTTTATGAATTAATTTTACCTTTATTTGTTATGCCAAACGATAATTCCAAATTTATTCGGTTTCTATTCTATTTTTTAATCTTATCGTTGTCTTTTAATCTTAGACATATTTTTAATTTTGCTCAAATAAGTTCCCTCGAGGGATTTCGGGAAAATATTTCTTACTCCCTTTACTTATTTGACTTAATATTACTTTGGCTACTGATAACCGTTATTTACCATAAATTTAAAACGGGATTTACATTTAAAAAAGCTCTCTTTAAAAAATTTATTTTTCTAAACCCATTGACATATTTTTTAATCAGTTTATTTATTTCCGGTTGGTTGGCTTACAACCATTCAATAGCTCTATATAATTCTTTTCGCATAATCTTTGCCTTAATCTTCTTTTTTATTTCCTTAGACTTGTTAAAAAACAAAAAAGTTTTTTATCAATCAGTTTTAATAATATTTATCGGAGGAATTATTCAGTCGATGATTGCTCTTTTTCAATTTTATTTCCAAAAATCAATTAATTTAAAATTTTTAGGAGAAAGTTTAATTGCTTCTGATGAATTAGGTGTAGCCAAATTTGAATTTAATGGAGAAAAATTTATTCGCGCCTATGGCACTTTTCCTCATCCCAACTTATTGGGAGCTTTTCTATTTCTCTCTTTAACCGGCGCCCTTTGGTTAGCTACCCATAAAAAAATATTACGCTCCTTGTTTGGGTATCTGGAATCATCTCGGAAACATTTTCCTTTTTTACGCTCTTCCATTTATGGAATAATGTTGTTGCTGGGTTCCATAACATTATTGGCGGGAATTATTTTAAGCTATTCTCGCAGTGTTATTTTGGTAACATTTATTTTTTTGATTATAGCCATTTTTTCTCATCGTTTTCAATTAATTAAAATTTATCAAAAATTATGTGATTTGCTACACATTCATCGTTTCCTGCGAGGAGCGGTGGCTTTAGTTTTCTTTTTCTTAACTCTTTTTATTAGTTACAATTTAGTCTCGCCTCGTTTATGTTTTGGTAATTGCTTGGGAGACAATTCTTTACAGTTACGACAAAATTATGTTCAGTGGTCGAGGATTATTATTAAAGAACATCCCCTATGGGGAGTGGGAATGGGTAATTTTACTTTTCTATTAAAGCATTTTTTCCATTCCTTTAATGGCTTAGCTCCCTGGGAAATTCAACCAGTCCATAATTTATACTTAATTATCACCACGGAAATTGGATTGGTCGGACTGATCACCTTTCTTTTTATACTAATTTATTTTATCTTCGCTCATTTCAGGAAAGTTCCCTCTTTATTTTTTATTGACCCTTCACGAAAAAATCTCAGAAAAAATTTAGCTAATCTAAAAAAACGAAAAAAAAGCAAGCGTCTTTTTGCTGTCTTTTTACTTTTAATATTCCTAAAAGAAAAAATTGTTTTTTACTTAAAAAGATTAACTCCTCATCTACAAAGACCTTTTTTTATTTTATTCTTCCTTTTTCTTTTGTTAGGTTTTTTTGACCACTATTTTTGGACACTTCCTCAAGGACAATTTATTTTTTGTTTAGTTTTGGCTTTATTTTATCGCTCAAGTGAGTTCTAAAAAAATATGGGAAATTATCAATATAAAATTTATTTATTTAAAGCTAGCTAAATTTTAACGTAGTCTTTCCTATTTCCCTTTGAGGTGTATTTAATTTTTAATCTCTTGTTTTAGTATGACCGTTTTAATGGTATTTAATATCTGTTTCATTTTATACCTTAACAATACTTTTCTTTTTTCATTGCAACTAAAATAAAGTTAAGTGCTTGAAAAGTGTTGATTTTTAAGTTACTCTTAGATTAAATAATCTTTTTGAAAAAATATTGTCATAAATTAACTATATAACCATGGCTAAAAAACTTTCCAAGGCCTATCAATCGAAAAAATACGAAGATGAAATTTACCAACGATGGGAACAATCCGGTTTTTTTAATCCGGATAATTTAGCATTACCAAAAAACGCTCCTCATTATACCGTTATTCTTCCCCCTCCCAATATTACCGATAAATTACATATGGGACACGCTTCACTTTTAGCCATTGAAGATTTAATGGTACGTTTTCATCGTATGCAAGGATTTCGCACTCTTTGGCTTCCCGGAACCGACCATGCTTCCATTGCCACACAAAATGTAGTGGAAAAAAAATTATTACAAGAAAAGAAACAAACGCGACATGATTTGGGACGAAAAAAATTTTTAAAAGAAGTTTGGAAATTTTTAGAAAAAACACAAGCTATTATTTTGCATCAAACTAAAAAAATGGGTAGTTCCTTGGATTGGTCACGTAAAGCTTTTACCCTTGATGAACCAAGACAAAAAGCGGTTAAAGAAATGTTCACCGCTATGTATCAAGCCGGTGCCATTTATCGAGGAGAAAGAATTGTTAATTGGTGTCCACGTTGTCACTCAACTTTAGCTGACGATGAAGTGGAACATCAAAACCAAAAAGCGACTCTGTATACCTTTCGTTATTGGAAAGATTTTCCCATTGCCATTTCCACCACTCGTCCGGAAACTAAATTGGGAGATGTGGCCGTAGCCGTTAATCCTCGAGATAAAAGATATCGGCAGTTTATCGGTAAAAAATTTAAGGGGAAATTTTGTGGCATAACTTTAGAGATAAAAGTGATTGCCGACCAAGAAGTGGCGATGAATTTCGGCACCGGTGCGCTCGGAGTTACACCGGCTCATTCTACAATTGACTGGAAAATGGCGGAAACTAATAATTTAAAAATTAAAAAAGTAATTGATGAGAACGGAAAAATTTATTCCGGATTTAATAATTTTAGTCAATTAACCGCCAAAAACGCCGGTCAATTAATAATTAAAAGATTAAAGAAAGACAAGTTACTGGAAAAAGAAGAAGAAATTGATAATGCCTTGTCTACTTGTTATCGTTGTAATACAGCCATTGAACCACTTCCTTCTCAACAATGGTTTATTTCTGTAAATAAACCTTTAAAAAAATTGGGAGGGAAATCACTTAAAGAAAAAGCATTGGCTGTAGTTAAAAATAAACAAATAGTATTTATTCCTCCTCGTTTTAAAAAGAGTTATATCGATTGGATGGAAAATTTACACGACTGGTGCATTTCTCGTCAAATCTGGTTTGGGCATCAAATTCCCGTTTGGTATAAAGGAAATAAAACTTATGTGGGAGTTAATCCCCCTCGAGAAAAAGGTTGGACTCAGGATCCTGATACTTTAGACACCTGGTTTTCTTCCGGTATGTGGACCTTTTCTACATTAGGTTGGCCGGATAATTTTAAACACAATAAAAAAACCGGTGATCTGAAAAAATTTCATCCCACTCAAGTATTGGAAACTGGTTATGAAATTATTACTCTCTGGGTATCACGTATGATTATGATGAGCCTTTTTGCTTTGGGAGAAATTCCTTTTGAAAAGGTTTATCTTCATGGAATGGTTCAAGATAAATTAGGGAAAAAAATGAGTAAGTCCAAAGGTAATGGAATAGACCCGTTGGAAATGATAGAAAAATACGGAGCAGACGCTTCCCGTCTCCCTTTACTTATTGGCAATACTCCGGGAAATGACTTAAAACTTTCTGAAGAAAAAATTGCTCATGGTCGTAATATGATTAATAAGCTTTGGAATATTTCAAGATATATTTTAGAAAATCAAAAATTAGAATTTAAAAATTCTTCACTCAAAAAATTAGATTTAACCAAGTTAACTTTAGCTGATAAATGGATTCTAAAAAAAGTTGAGCAATTGATTAAGAAAGTTACTCAAGAATTAACAGTTTATCATTTTTCTTCTGCTGGAGAAAAATTGCGTGAATTTACTTGGAATGATTTAGCTGATTGGTATTTGGAAATAAGCAAATTTGAAAATAATCAAACAGAAAAAATGATTATTTTAAATTATTTACTTCAAACCATACTTAAACTATGGCATCCTTTTATCCCTTTCGTCACCGAAAAAATTTGGGGAGAAATAAATAAAGATAAATTATTAATGATTACCTCTTGGCCTCAAACAGACCAATTATCCACGAAACTCTCCAGTCAGATTTCTTCTGATTTTGATTTAATTAAAAACATTATTACTGTTGTTCGTAATGCCCGTGCTCAATATCAAATTAGCCCCGCCAAAAAAATTAAAGTGATTATTTATTCTCCGAAAAATAAATCCCTAATTACTTCTCAACAAAATATTATTAAAAATTTACGTACTAACATAGAAACATTAACCGTAACAAGAACCGGTCAAAAAATAAAAAAATCTTTTTTTCAATCTTTTCAAAACATCGAACTATACATCCCTTTAGAAAATATTATTGA
>CAYMNT010000011.1:0-13977 GCA_964391875.1 uncultured Bdellovibrionales bacterium | reverse complement strand
ACTTGCATGCCTTATCCACGCCGCCAGCGTTCATCCTGAGCCAGGATCAAACTCTCAATAAATATCTAAAATTAAAAATTTTAGTAACAACTTATTGAAACTCGCAAGCTGATAGAGAAAATACTCTACAGATAGAGAATCAATTAGTTTTTTATCGAAAGAAAATTATTTCTTTTTGATTTAATAGCTCATAATCCCGCTTGAGCGGGATCGGACTAATCGCATAAAATTGTGATTTCGTCCAAATTGCAAAATTTGGACTATATTTAACTATTCAATTTTCAAAGTTCTTTGCTGTTTAATAATGTTTAAGTTTAGATAGTTTACCGTCATTATCTAAACCTAGAGCAAACAACAAAACTCAATTTCGAACAATCGAAACTGGGTTTTATTGTCACCCCTTAAATTATGATTAATCAATTTTTTTTGGAAATTTGTATCCCCTAAAATTAATGTTTAATCAGGCGTAATTACTTATTGATTATTTTTTTAAATTACCAACTCTAATCATAAGTAAAAATATGTTTACAAGAAAAAGTACTTTAGCGTTTAACCATCATAACAAAAATATTTTTACTGTCAAGTAAAATTACTTTATTATTTTATCAATTAAACCATATTTTTTTGCCTCTTCTGCACTCATAAAATAATCTCGTTCCACATCTTTTGATACTTGAGCTAAAGTTTTACGAGTGTGCTTAGCTAAAATATTATTTAATCGCTCCTTAACTTTGAGAATATGTTTAGCGTGAATATCAATATCCGTAGCTTGTCCTTCTACTCCACCCATCACTTGATGAATCATCACTTCACTGTTGGGCAAGGAAAATCTTTTTCCTTTTTCTCCGGCAGAAAGCAAAATAGCCGCCCCGGAAGCCGCTAGTCCAACACAAATAGTAGAAACGTCACACTTAACAAATTGCATAGTGTCATAAATTGCTAAAGCCGAGGTAACACTTCCCCCTGGAGAATTAATGTATATCTTAATATCTTCATCTTTACTTTGTGACTCTAAAAATAACAACTGAGCAATAATAGCGTTAGAAACTTGGTCATCAATGGGTGTTCCTAAAAAAATTATTCGTTCTTTTAAAAGACGAGAATAAATATCATAAGCTCTTTCTCCAAATTGTGATTTTTCTATAACTGTCGGGATTAACATAAAAATAATATTAATTGTTTATCGTTATTTTGATTATAGTTTCATTAACCATTCAAAAACTTTCTGGTTAGTTAATGTTCCTTTGGTGGCCTCATAAACTCTCTGCACATCTAAATTTTCCGGTGGTTGTTGTCCCATGGCAGAAAATTGTTGCATAGCTTGATTAACTTGCTTTTCTATTTCTTCCGCAGTAGGCGACAATTTTTCTTCTTCTGCCAAAAAACGTAGAATCAATGCTCCCTGGACTCGTTGCAAAGCTTCTCTATTTTCCCATTGTTTTTTTAAATCACTTTCCGTTTTTTTTATTTGACTTAAATATTTTTCCTTAGTCAATCCCATTTGCATTACATCCTGTTCCAACTCCGCCATCATCGTATCCATTTCTCTCTCAATTAAAACTTTGGGCACAGAAAACTTAGCTTGGGCCACCAACACATCCATTAATTCTTTTTTATGTCCGTCCGTTTGTTGATGTTCTTTTTCATGTTTTAACCCATCACGAATATTATCCTTTAACTCCTTTAGCGATTTAAATTTACCGATACTTTTAGCAAAAGTTTCATCAATTTTTGGAATTTGTCGTTCTTGAACCAAATTAATTTTAACTTTAAAGGTTACTTCTTTCCCCGCTAAATGTTGTGCGTGATATTCTTTGGGAAAAAATAGATTAAATTCTTTTTCTTCTCCTGCTTTAGCTCCAATTAATTTTTCTTCAAATCCGGGAATAAATTTCCCTTCTCCGATTATAATCGGATGTTTTTTCGCCGTGCCACCTTCCAAGGCTACATTTTTTTGAAAAGCTTGAAAATCAATTTCCAATTGATCCCCTTTTTTGGCTGGTCGATTAACCGTTATTATTTTAGCTCTTTGATTAGCTAAAAATTCAAGCTCCTTGTCAATCTCGGCTTCTTTAACTTCAACCTTTTTTTCTTGATATTTTTTATTTATCTTTTTAATTTCATCTCTCCATTCTCCCAATACCACTTTTGGCAATATTCCCACTTCCGCACTAAATTCAAAACCTTTTTTTTCATCAACTTTATCCACTTTGATTTTCGGTTGACCAATCGCCTCAATTTTATTATCAATAACTGCATTAACATAAATCTCTTTCACCGCTTCTTCCGCCGCTTCATCTAAAAGTGCCTGTTTTCCCACTTTTTGTTCAATAATTTTTCGAGGGACCTTGCCAGAACGAAAGCCATCTACTTTCATTTCTTTAGCTAACTTATTCACCGCTTGCTCAATATATTTATTCAATTTATCTCCGGGAACCTTGAAATACAATTTCTTCTCAGCATGATCAAGCTCTTCCGTTTTAATCAAATAATTATTCTTGCTGTCTTTATTTTTAGTCATAGTATTTTCTATAATGTTTAATATTTTTAACTATTTTATTATTTATCTTTCCCAAATTTTTCTTGATATAATTGAGCGGATTTTTTTATGGCTTTTTGCGCTTCCGCTTTACCTTCAAAACCATTTATTTTAACTTCCTTCTTTTCAATTTGCTTGTAAGTTTCAAAAAAATGTTGAATTTCCTTAGGAGTATATTCATTTAAATCGCTGATATCATTCACCTGCTCCCAACGTGGATCATTTTTTGGCACTGCAATAATTTTATCATCACCCTCACCATCATCAATCATTCGCATTATCCCAATAGGTCTAGCTTCTACTAAAATACCGGGAGCCAACGGATAAGTGGTTAAAACTACTATATCCAGCGGGTCATTATCTTCCCAATAAGTTTGAGGTGCAAAACCATAATCAAAAGGATAATCTTGAGCAGTCTTCATTGCTCGATCCAATCTAATTAATCCGGTTTTTTTATCTACTTCATATTTATTTTTTGACCACTTGGGAATTTCAATAATCACATTAAGTTCTTCGGGAATTTTTTCTCCCAGGGGAATATCGTGCCATAAGTTCATTGTTTTATCTTTAAAAATTATACCTTATTATATTATCCCACTAATTTTTTTTGGACTTAAAATATTTTTCAAAAACTGGTACTAACTGTTTCTTTCGTGAAACAATTTTATCCACAAATAAAGCTCCTTCTTTTTCTTCGGCTTTAAATAATTTAAAAAATAATTTCTCTTCTTTTTCTCCCGAACAAAGAGTATAACCATTTTTTTGTAAAATATCAATAATGCTAAAGAAAACGCCGGCTAATTTATTTTGTTTTTTTACCTCAATTAATCTTTTTATGATTTCATCTTTTCTTTTTAGGCCATATTTTATATTAGTCGTTTCCATTACTCCCAATCCATATTTTCTTCCATTGAAATCATATTCTTTGTAATCTAACGCCACTAATTCCTCAATACTAAGTCCTTTGACATCACTTTTAGCATCAAACATTTTCAGGCTAAATTTTTCCAAATTATTTATTCCCGCTATTTTATTTAATTTTCTCACTAATTTTTTATCTTCATTGGTAGTGGTCGGTGAACGAAAAAATAATGTATCTGAGATAATCCCCGCTATCATTAAAGAGGCTATTTTTTTAGGTATTTTTATTTTTTTCTCAAAATATTTCTTTGCAATAATTGAACAAGAAGATCCCAGTGGTTCAATTTGAATTTTAATTGGACGATCTGTTTCAAGCTTAACTTTATGATGGTCAATAATTTCAACAATCTCCATATTATTAATATTATCAATGCTCTGCCCTTCCTCATTGTGATCAACTAAAATAATTTCTGAATTATGAGGGAGTTCTTTAACTTTTTTGGGTGGCTTAACTCCAAATTTTCTCAAGATATATTTTGTTTCATTATTGATTTTACCTAATGTATAAGCTTTACAGCTGACTCCCTCTTCGGTAAGAAAAGTTTCATAGGCAATAGCACTGCAAACTGTGTCCGTATCCGGATTTCGATGACCAAAAATATGTTTCATTTTTATCAATTTTATCAATTTTTAATATTGAATATATTTAGGAAAAAATAACCCTATGATTTTATTGATTAATCAATAATTTAGTTAGTGTGTTTTTTCTTTCATACATCCAGTTTTACCAATTTGGCAAGTTATTATGGGAACTCCATCTACCCCGACACTGATTATTTTATTATTAGTTTCTATATATTCCAAAGGAGCGTCTCCCAATTTTGTTTTATTGAGCGCCGGATAAACCGTCTCAACAAGACTAGATTTACTACAAAGTAATCCCCCACCCATAGTCACACTTTTTGGTTTTTGTATTTGTCCCCCATCATTTATACATAAATCCGCCATGGTATTTATAGCATTAAGCATGTTTTCAACTCCATCAAGACGAGCATTTGTTCTGGCTGAATTCAAACTTACCAAAAAAACCATAGCGAACATTATAAACAAAATAAACCCACCCACAATTACCGTCAATAGAATAGCCAACCAAACGGGAAATTTATTTTTTTTCATCTTTTCGCTATCACTCCCTAAATTTTGCTTTTCTGTACTAGACAATTCTTTTTGTTCATTGTCTGTGATTTGTTTTTTATCTTCCATTGTTTTAAAAAAATTATTAATAGTTATTTTTTGTTATTATATATATTTTTTTTAATTTTCTTTATTATTTTCTTTGTTCTTTCCGATTTGATCATCTTCCTCTTTTTGTTTATTTTCCACTTCTGATTTTTTATGCTCGTCTTCTTGTTTATCTTTTTTACTATCTTTATTTTCTAATCCTTCCACATCAATTTTCCAGCCGGTTAGTTTAGCTGCCAAACGAACATTTTGGCCTCTCTTTCCAATGGCTAAAGAAAGTTGATCCTCTTCCACGAAAGCCTTTGCTTGTTTGTCTTCTTCTTTCAATTTTACTTTAATTACTTTAGCCGGAGCTAGCGCTTTCTTAATTAATTTTTCTACATCATCACTCCATTCTATGATATCAATTTTTTCCCCTCCAATTTCATCAATTACCGCTTGGACTCTAGTTCCTTTTTGCCCTACACAAGAACCGATGGGATCAATCCCTTCTTCTTCTGAAGAAACAGCCAACTTAGCTCTACTTCCCGCTTCTCGTGCTACCGCCCTAATTTCTACACTCCCAGAAAAAATTTCTGGTACCTCTAATTCAAAAAGTTTCTCTAATAATTTAGGACTTTTACGAGAAAGAGAAATTCCCGGCCCTTTAGGGTCTGATTCAACTTGCTCAATATATACTTTCAATCGTTGCCCTACACGATAATTTTCTTCCGGAATTTGTTCTGAAGGAAATAAAACACCAATCGCCTTCCCTAAATCTACGAATACTTTATCATACTCAATCCGTTGCACCGTTCCATTAACTACCTCCCCTTCTTTATTCTTGTATTCATCATACATTGAATCCCTCTCTGCTTCACGAATTCTCTGAATAATTACTTGTTTAGCCGTTTGAGAAGCTACACGACCATATTCACTTTTTGACTTTAATGGAATTTCTAAAAAATCACCCACGGCTAAGGTCTTATCTAATTTCTTGGCATCTTTCCAAAGCACATCTCTTTCTTCATTGAATTTTGGCAAAACATCTTCTTCTTGAGAAATTCTATCATGTTCATTTGATTTCTCAATAATTTCTTCGCTTTTAAATGCTTCCTTGGGAATATTATGCGCTTCTTCGGTAATATATTCATCTTCTATGTTTCTTACCGAATCATCCACCACTTCTTTCAGTTGTTTAAAAGTGGCTTTCCCGGTTTTCTCATCTAATTTAGCGATAATTATTTGTCCTCGTCTACCATAATCTTTTTTGTAAGCCGCCGCCAAAGCCGCTTCCACTGATTCCATTACTCGATCCTTATCAATTCCTTTTTCTTCACAAATTTGAGCGATAGCGCTACCAAATTGTCCCAAAGATGATTGATCTTTAATAACTTTATTACTTTTCATTATTTTTTATAAATTTAAATGATTACTTTATTTGTATTTCTCCCCCTTTTAAAAAATTAAATTCCCGTCAATTCAATGACCGGAACCTCTTTCTTTCTTCCCCTTTTGATTATCTTTACTATACTCTTTTTTTAATTAATGTCAACCGCTACTTTTTTTCGTCAATAAACCATCCTATATTAAACTCCCTAAATTTTATCAAGCACAAATTCTCAACATCAACAAACTAAATAAAAAATACGATTACCCTTGAAGATAATCGTATTTTTGAATTTGTTTGTCTTTTGATAATTAAAGCGTTGCACTGGGTTGCCATTTTAATCCATAACCCGGCTCAATAATTTCCACCCAAATTTGTCCGGGAACAAATTTAACTTCTTCTCCATTTTCTTTTAAGAAAACTAACTTTGAATCAATTTTACTTTTGTCTTTTTTCCAACTTCCTTTAAATTCTTTTCCATCCATATAATAAAAAGCTTCTCCGGAATCAGTGGTATCCATCCAAGGATCTCCCAATTGAACATTATTATATTGACCTTCAATCTGTTCTGATTTAGCCACCAAGACTGCAATATTTTTTGGAGCAATTCTGGTACCGTCTAAACGATCCTTGTCTGGTACTCCGCCCCAAGTTCTTAAATAGCTGTTACTGGCTTGATCATAAGTGTAATTAACTGCATATTTTCCCGGAAAACCAACTCTCAATTTTCCTTTATCTGCTCCTCGTTCTTCCAAAGAAGCTTCCGGCTGGTGAGCGTATCCGGAGAATTTATTTTCCATTCGATAATTATGATCTTTGGCAAAATCCAAAATTCGTGCAAATTTAACATAACCGGAATGCATACCCACTAAGCCCGGGTGACGAAAACAATATCCGGCTGCTGAAGCACCGGCATCACCGTTACAATTCATATCATCTATTACTCCACTGTTTAATTTCTCAATGAACCAATCCATTTGAGACCTTCCCCAATGAACAAAAATGGCATCCAAACTTTTAGCTAAATGCACGAAATCATGCCTGGCGCTACGCATGGAACCTATTTCTTCCGGGCTATTACAAACGTAAACCCCCATCAAACGAGTGATGGTAGCAGTAATAACCGGCATTTCAATCACCATATCTGCCTTAGAAAAACCGGAGGCTGGTCGCGCACTCACATCAGACGGTTGCATAACAGCAATTGGTCGTCGGTTCCAATTATCACAAGCTAATCCGGAAATTGGGCTTACCGGTCCTTGATTGGCCGGCTCACTAACAATTTCCTTTCCCGTTTTATCCATCTTAATTAATTCCCCTTTCTTATTTTTTCCATCTTGAATTATTAACCATACTATTCCCGCTAATAATAAAATCCCTAGCACTACAAAAATAATCGCTTTCTTCTTTTTAGCTTTATTGACAGAAGAAGTTTGATAATTTTGATTTACCATTTTTTTAAATTATTTTTTATTTTTAACCTTTTTAAAGTCTACCATAAAAAAATAAACTTGGACACTAAAATATTTTAGCTAGCCTGTAAGCATCGTAATATCTACCATTTTTTTTCAGTTCTTTTTTTGATATTCCTTCTAATTTAAATCCGTTTTTTTCCAAAACTTTTTTTGACCCCTTATTTTTTAAAAGCACTAAAGCTTCAATTCTTTTGAACTTTAACTCTTTAACTCCATAAATTATCACTTTCTTTACCGCTTTACTCATAATTCCTCTTGACCAATAATCTTCTCCTAACCAATAACCTATTCTCGCTTTATGTTTCAATACAATATCAGAAAAACCAACGGCGCCACAAACTTTACCGTTAATCGCAATTCCAAAAACAATCTTTTCCGGTTCATTTTTATTTTTTTCTTTTAATATTTCATTAATAAATTTTTTCGCATCACTTTTTTTATAAGGAAAATAAATTCTAGACATCAGCCGACTAACATTATTATTTGATATATTGTTTGCCAATGACTCTGCATCGCTTATATGAAGCGGTCTTAAAATAAATTCTTGAGTTTTAATAATTGGTTGTTTCATTTTTATTTTTTATAAACTAAATATTTTTCTGGCACTTAGGACAATAGTAAGCACTTCGCTGACCGATTTTTTCTCGTTTAATTACTCCCGGGCAGTTCTGCCTTAAACACTTTTTCTTTTCTCGCTTATACACTTTTAATACTTGTTGGAAACTCCCCGTTTTACCGGCCGTATCTCGATAATCACTATCAGAAGTTCCTCTCATTTTTAAAGCTTTCTTTAAAACTTTAATAATATTTTTATGTAACCGCTTTATTTGTTTAAAAGTCATTCTCCCGGCTTTTTTTTTGGGACTAAGACGTGCTTCAAAAGGAATTTCACTGGCATAAATATTGCCAATACCCACAATCAATTTTAAGTCCATCAATATTCCCCTGATGTTTCTTTGTGGATATCTTTTTAAAATCTCTTTTAGTTTTTCCGGGGTAAACTTTTTAGCTAACGGTTCAATCCCCAACTCTCGCATATCTTTTCTGTGGGCCAATTCTTCTACGTTAAATAATTCTATCTTGCCAAATTTTCTTAAATCAGAAAATTCTAAAGACTGATACTTTCTTCCTTTTTTTAAAAGCCATTTATGATGAATATATCCGTTAACTTTTTCATTTAAATATTTATCTGTTTTAAATTTAAGTTTTGATTTTTTAAATTTACTCAGAATTTGTTTCTGACCAATGGGTGTTTTTATTAATAAATGTCCCGTCATTTTTAAATGAATTAACATTATTTTCTCCGGAACATTCCCCCTTTTCCCTTTATCGGAAAGATAAATTAAAATATTCTTGGCTCTCCTGTTTATTTTTAAAATTTTTCTTCCCTTTATGCTCGTTTTATATTGATTTAATGGCATTTTTATCGTCCTCCTCCAGTCAGTCCAAAAATCAACTACTCGGTAGCCTTTAATTTTATAATTTAAATCATTAACGATGGTTTGTACTTCAGGTAATTCCGGCATCTTAATTAATTACAATAAATGACTATCACCATTATTAATTTATTCTTTACTTTTTAAAACTCAACGGTGTGTTTTATCTTTTAAACTAATTACTTATTCTTTGTTTACTTGTTACTTATTGAAAACTGCTTATTCATTTAAAATTCCCAACTACCGTTTAATGAATTGGACTGTGTATAATTCACTACGGTAGATTCAAAGAAATTGGTTCTTTCTGAATTATTATCTGCCATTATTTCTAAATGTTTATAAGGATTTTTAATTACTTCTGGAAATTCCGGAGCTAAATCCAGTCGAGCCAAACGATCATTAGCCAACCACTTGGTATATTGGGCCGTGCTTTTTTCACTAATCCCGGAAATTTTATCCCCTAAAATATGATTGCTCCATTTAATTTCCTGTTGGACAGCCGTTTGAAACATTTCTCGAACAATTTTCTCATCAAAAATATCAGGGAATTCTTTTTTGAGCTCTTTAATAATGTTGGCAAATAAGGTTATATGAGTTAACTCATCACGACGAATATAAGAAATCATCCGACCGGTAGCGATCATCTTTGAAGCATAAACCAGGGTGTCAAAAAAAGCGAAACCATTGTAAAAGTATAGACTTTCCAAAAGATAATTTCCCAATAATGCTTTAAAAAAATTTCTTTCACTGGCGTCATTAATAAAAGCTTGATAAATATTACCTATATACTTATTTCTTTCCAATAATACTTTATCTTTTCTCCAAAAATAATAAATTTCTTGACGCTCCTTGGCATCCACTACCGTCTCAAGGATAGTGGTATAAGACTGCGAGTGAATAGCCTCTTGATAGGATTGGATGGCCAACACCAAATTAATCTCTGAAGAAGTAATATAGTCAGAAAAATTAGGTAGATTTACCGTTTGAATGGAGTCCAAAAAAGTTAAAAAAGAAAGCACTCCTTTATAAGCTTGGCGTTCAGCCGGAGTTAATTTTTTATACATAATGGCATCATCTCCCAAGCCGGAAACTTTTTCCGGTACCCAAAAATTTCCAATCATTACTTGATACATTTGTTTAGCCCAAGAATATTTTACATCATTTAAATTGAATAATCCGGTAATGTTACCTTTGATTATTTTTCTTTTGTCCAAAGAGTCATCCCCTTGAGGATTAAATAGTTTTTTCTTTTTCATTTTTTTTAAAATAGCCATAAAATAATTTTAACTTTATAGAAACTTATCAAATTAATAATTGTTTAACCCGAACAACTCTCACAATCTTCTTTCATTTCTCCTGATAAACTGCGTAAATAATAGATCGTCTTAATTTTTTTTCTCCAAGCTTTAAAATAATAATTATATAATTCTTCCGGTGATATTTGTGCCGGGTCAATCATCCACTCAAAGGGAATAGACTGATCCACCCATTTATACAAAGTTGCATACATATCAATCACCGCCGACATTTTCATTTGTTTATACTCTTTATAATACCAAAAATTCTCTTTGGATAAATTAGGTGCCACCGTAACTGTCGGAGCAATTACATTAGTTTCCACAAAAAATTTTTGATAAATTGGCATTAATCCGGCCGTAGTTCCCACCACTCCAGCCGTGGAAGTATTGGGAGCCGGTGCTAAATGATAACCAAAACGTAGCCCGTCTCGCTTAATTCCTTTTATTAATCTCTTCCAACGAGTAGGGAGTTGAATATTCTTTTTGTTATACCAAGAAGCTTTTCTTCCAAACAAAATTCCCTTGGACCATTGCGATCCCTTAAACAAAGGGTAAGCTCCTTTTTCTCTGGCTAATTTACGAGAATTTTCCAAAGTGGCTAAAGCATAACGTTCAAATAATTCATCTACCGCTTTACGTGCTTTTGGTGACTCGTAAGCTAATTGATTACACGCTAAATATTCAGCTAACCCCATAAAGCCCAAACCTACCGGTCGATAACGTTTAGCCGTTTCTCGCGATTCTTTTACCGGATAAAAATTAAGGTCAATGACATTATCCAATACTCTCATCGCTACCGGAAACACCTCATCTATTTCTTTTTGTGTATTTACTTTAGCCACGTTAATAGAAGCTAAATTACAAACCACCGTATCCCCCATTTCATAATTAATCGCCACTTTATTTTTGGTTACTTTTTCTCCAATGAATTTACTGGGAGAAGTATTTTGACATATTTCGGTGCAAAGTTGTGTGGCATAAACATTGCCTACGTGACTATTGGGATTAACCCGATTAACTGTGTCACGAAAAAAAATGTAAGGCATTCCGGTTTCCACAGCTGTTTTCATAAAAGTTTTAAAAAGATCCTTAGCGGAAACTACTTCTTTTAATTTTAGTTTTTTATTTTTTTCACACTGACGATAAAATTTATCAAATGCTAAATTAAATTGATCTTCCATATTCTTCCCGGTCACCTTTTCCACTTCATGAGGATCAAATAATGTCCAATTTTTATCTTTGGCTACTCGTTTCATAAATAAATCGGGAATGGAAATAGCCGGAAAAATATCAAAAGCCTTCGAACGAATATCTCCTGTCTCCGTTTGTAAATTAAGAAAATCAAAAATGTCCTTATGCCAAATATCCGTCGTTACCGAAATTGCCCCGATACGAGAGCCTAACTGATTAACTGAGGTAGCGGTATTATTGATTACCTTAGTCCAGGGAATAATTCCTCCGGAAGATCCTTCCACTCCTCTGATAGCCGCTCCTTTAGCGCGAATATGTCCCAAATAAACTCCCGCCCCACCACCAAATTTTGAAATTTGTGCCAAATTTTCAATGACATGATAGATGGAACGCAAGTCATCATCTACATTAAACTTGAAACAACTGGATAATTGATGATAATTGGTACGCGCATTAAGGAGGGTGGGAGTAGGCAAAGATAATTTCTGAGTGGAACAAACTTCATAAATTCTTAAAGCCATTTTTAAACGATTTTCTTTTTTTTCCGGAATAGCTAAAAATAATCCGACCGCCAGATACATTTCCTGAGGTAACTCAAATATTTTTTTGTTGGGATTTAATAAATAACGTTTATCAAAAGAAAGAATGGTGGAATAGATATAATCAAAATCACGTTTCTTGTTAATTGATTTTGAAGCTTTTACAATGTCCTGTTTGGAATAATATTTATAAAAATCATGATAATATAAATCTTTTTTAACGTAGGTATCAAAATGCTTAACAAAACTTTCTGTTGAATAAATATCCTTAACTTTCATTTTTCGGTTTCGACAAGCTTGAGCATAAAGTTCCATGGTATAAATCCTACCGGCAATGTTTTGCCAAGCAATGTTATTTACCGAAATTAAATTCAAACAAGCCCGACGCATATTTTTCATCAAATCATCCGTGGTGATATTATCCACTAATTGCAATTTTAAAATATCATAAACTTCTTTAAATTTGCACTCACTTTTAAATCCTTTAGCCGCCCGGTTAAAAGTTTTTCTTAATTTATTTTTCTTGAAAAATTCTTTCCGTCCATTAGCTTTGGTAACTTTAAGTAAATTCTTATCTATTTTTTTTAAGGCTTCCACTCTCTTTTTAGCTCTTAATTTGGCTCGTTCTGCCCGATAAAGGATATACCGTTTAGTTACTTCAAAATTTCCCGCTTCAGCCAATTTTTTTTCCACTAAATCTTGGATATGTTCCACTGACGGAATTTGGTCATTATTTATTTCTCTCTCATCTTCCAACTCAAATAAAACTTCGTCACAAACCGATTGAACAAAAACCTCATCCACTAAATCCTCCACTTCTTTCACCGCTTTACTGATAGCCCGAAAAATCCTCTTTTCATCAAAGTCCACCACTCGCCCATCTCTTTTTTTTATTTTTTTTATTTTCATAATTTTCTCTTATTTTTTAATACTGTATATAAATTGATTATTATATTTTTATTTATTTTCTTAATAAATTTATTTAAAGAAAATAAAAGACCACTTTAATAGCAAAGTAGCCCCTCCTTTTGCTTAGCTTAATTTAACACATTATTTTATTTTTTAAAATACTTTATTTAATTAATTTTTATTTCTTTTCATTGTGGAAGAAAGAAAAATATTTTTTTCCAAAAACTTTTAGGCTTTTCTTCCTCAATAAGATTGTTTACTATTCCCTCATCTCCTTCTTCCAATTCATTTTTAATTACCGTTTTTAGTTCTTTTTGATTAATTTTATCATTAGTTTTCTTTTTAATGGTAACTGTTTCTTTATTTTCTTCCACCTCTTTTTGGTTCATTTTATTAACAATGGTTTGATCTTCTAACGAAACTTTTTCTACTATTTCTTGCTTTGCCGGAATAACTTCAACAACTACATTTTCACTTTTTTGTCCAAACCATTCTATTCTCTCTAATAACATTCTCCATTGAAAATTATATTCACCTGGGTTTTTTGGTGCGGTAACTTCAAAATTAAATTCTTTCTCTTGTCCATGAGAAATTTCATCTTCATTTGCAAATTCCACTCTATTGGCTCCCCAGATAATATTATCCCTGGGGTTTATTGCTCCTAATTTGTATTTATTTTCTTTGGACCAAATACGGAAACTGGTATTTCTCATTTTTAGCTTGATTAAATATTTTTTTCCCGCTTCCATTTCTCTGGGAACCTTCTGGGAAATGAATTGAGCATAATTCGGTAAAGGCCATTTGTGAGATAAAATATCATTAATAGAATTTTCGTCCTGACAAGTGTAGCTGTTATTAGCGGAATAAAATTCCCTTGTTGCTCCGTGGCACCCTCCTCCCACATTACCCAATACTTCTCCCAAGGGGAGCAAAAATCCAATATTTCTCCAGCGGAAAAAATCATAAGCTTTTCCTAAAAATATTCTTCGTTTTTCCTTACTCATATTAATAAAACGATGAATATCGTCAGTGCTATTATTGTTCCAATCTAAATAGACTAAAATATTGTTAGCTTTACTTTTATATTTTTCATGCCAAAGCATCTCCCAACAAAAACC
>CAYMNT010000010.1:0-14098 GCA_964391875.1 uncultured Bdellovibrionales bacterium | reverse complement strand
TCCGTTGTAGCATTTGTAATATCTCCATCAAGATCAATCATGTATATTGGTATACCTAAAATTTGTATTGCCTGCAGTGTGTTTATGCTATTAGACAATTCTATTTTTCTAATTATTTGTTTGGTCGGTCTAGCCATAATATTTTCAAATTCCTTTAAATAAAAATCCAAACCTCTAACAACATCCGGATTATGTTCTTTGTAATGTTGTTCGTAAACAAACCTAATCTTTATATCAGGATATTCAACCTCTTTCACCTCCTTCATCTCTTTATCTTCAAAACTGGTAATTCTCTTTTCAAGAACAGCCAACCTTTGTTGATATTTCTTACGCCTTGACAAATCAGAGCAAAAGTTAAATTGTTTATTAGTAATTTTTCTATATTTTACTAATTTAGTATAAGTTTTCCTTCTCCAATTTAAATAATCCATTTCTAAAAACTCTTCTCCTTTTCTGCGCCCTTGATCTTGTAACTTTTTATCCTCCTGTTCTTTATAAGGCGGTTTATTGCTCTTATTGGATACAACTTCTTTCATAAATCACAATTTACTTAATTATTTTATTATTTAATTCCGACTTTGTTATATACCTCCGTAAAAACCACTTACAAAATATTCACTGCCCAATAAGTAATATCCTCCAAATTCCCAATCGGCGTTGCTACGATGTATAGTTTCATAAGTTTAATCTTTTTTTATAATAATACTTATCGCCAACCTGTTCAATTAATTTAAATCCGGTCTTTTTTAATACTTGCTGACTGGCAATATTGTCAATGTGTGCATCAGCTATAAAAAATATAAACATATCTTTTACCAAATCAGCCAATTCTAAAACAGCACTCGTAGCAACACCTTGCCCACTATATTTTTCAGCAACCAAATAACCAATTTCTGCAACTTGCTTGTTTTTCTGTTGTGTTAAATTAATTGTACCAATCAAATCCCCCCTCCTATAAATTCCCCACCTTATTTTATTAATTGAATTTTCCAAAACTGATTTAACTTCTTCTACGCTCTTATATTTATTTACGTCAAAATTATTAAAATTAGAAAAATATTTTCTATTTTCATCAATTAATCCAAAATATTCACCAGCACTATTTTTATCCAAAATACGAAGTTTAATTTTTGGATATTGTTCATTTTTATTTTCTAATTTTGTATATAGATTATCCGCTTTCATACTTATTAAGATAAACTTTTAAATTCCGAATCAATATGTTAAATGAAAATCATTTGTCTGAATTGTAGCCCATCTAAAAAATTTTACAAGCTATGTAATGGCAGATAAAATGATTTAGATGGTAAAAAATATTCTATTCTATCCAAAAGGCTAATTAAGATATCCCGTAAACTTTTAAAACAAGCTATCTCCTAATTTGTTTTAGAACATATCATAATACAATTCTAAAAAGAATTAATACCTCCAAATACAAACTATTAAAAATATTAATTCTCTTTGAGATAGAAATAACTGAAAATATTCCGGGAATATTTTCTGGTGTTGTAAAATTCAAATAATCCAACTCTATCCTATTATTCAATAGGAGTTTCCCATCTTTTTAATTTCCATCAGGCTAACTTAGATTAAAAAACATCCCCACAAGAGATGTTTTTTAATTATATGAGCGCTCTGACTCCTTGAATTACTTCGCCTTAAACATTTTCACAGGCGAAAGTTTTTCGATCTTTCCATTCTTCAGTCTTCCCCACATTCCATTGATCTACTGGACGAATATAACCAACGATTCTCGAATAGACTTCCGTTTTTTGGAAGCTAGCCAATGACTGATTGGCTTCATAACATTCGATACATTTAAAGAATGTCCCTTTCTTACCTAAATCGTAAGTGACCAACTTATCCCCTTTTTTAAACAATTTACCGCAATCATGGCATTTTGTTTCCCCCACTTTAAGCATTTGCTTTTTCATTGCTTTATTTTTAATTTTTATTTATTGATTACTTAATTTTATTTACTGTTAAATTTTTCTTATTTTTATTTTTTTAAAGTGTGCCAACTTTCACAGTCGCTCCTTCCGTGTTGGAGACCGGTTGCTTGTTTTTTCTTCCTTTTTTTAGCTTAACTACACATTTAGGGCAAACTCGATGTTCTCCTCTGATGTAACCATGAATCGGACAAATACTAAAAGTTGGCGTAAAAGTGAAGTAGGGCAATTTATAACTAGTGGCTATTTTCTTCACTAACTTTTTAGTAGTTTCAATGTCTGAAAGTCGCTCTCCTAAAAATCCATGTAAAACCGTTCCGCCGGTATACTTGGTTTGTAACTTATCTTGTAAATCAAGTGCCTCAAAAATATCATCCGTATATCCCACTGGTAATTGAGATGAATTAGTATAATAAGGTTGTGCGCCATCTTTCACCGCTTCATTATTGGCAAAAATTATTTTAGGAAATCTTCGTTGATCTTTTAAGGCTAAACGATAAGAAGTTCCCTCTGCCGGCGTAGCCTCTAAATTATATAAATTATCTGTCTCTTTTTGATATTTAATCATTCGTTTTCTCATATGCCTTAATATTTTTTCTGATAATTTAACTCCCTTGGGAGTAAAAGTTCCTTCTCCTATTAAATTAGCCAACGCCTCATTCATTCCTAAAATACCAATAGTGGAAAAATGATTAGACCAATAAGCCCCTCTTTTCTCGTAAATGGAACTCATATAAAAACGAGAATAAGGGTACAGCCCTTTATTGGTCATATTTTCTACAATTACTCGTTTCATTTCCAAGCTTTCTTTAGCTAAATCCATCAACTTATTTAATCGTTGAAAAAAATCTTTCTCATTTTTAGCTAAATAACCCAAACGAGGAAGATTAATAGTCACTACACCGATTGATCCGGTTAGCGGTGCTGCTCCAAACAACCCACCCATCCTTTTGTGTAATTCTCTGTTGTCTAACCGTAAACGACAACACATAGAACGTGCATCTTCCGCATCCATATCAGAATTAATAAAATTAGCAAAATACGGAATACCATATTTCGCTGTCATTTCCCAGACTTTATTTAAATTTTTATTATTCCAATCAAAATTTTTGGTAATATTATAAGTTGGGATGGGAAAAGTGAACACTCGCCCACTGGCATCACCTTCACTCATCACTTCGGCAAAAGCTTGATTAATCAAATCCATTTCTTTTTGAAAATCTTTATATTTTTCTTTTTGCGGTTTTCCTCCGATAATGACATTTTGATTTTTAAAACTTTTAGGTGGCTCCAAATCCATAGTTAAGTTGGTAAAAGGAGTTTGAAATCCCACTCGAGTGGGCACATTTAAATTAAAAATAAATTCTTGCATCGCCTGTTTTACTGCTTTATAACTTAGCTTATCGTAACGCACAAAAGGAGCAATTAATGTATCGAAATTAGAAAAAGCTTGTGCTCCAGCCGCCTCTCCTTGAGTAGTGTAAAAGAAATTAACTAATTGGCCCAAGGCGGAGCGAAGATGTTTAGGTGGCCGACAAGATATCTTTCCCGGAACACCGGTAAATCCTCTCATTAAAAGGTCTTGTAAATCCCAACCGCAACAATAGGCAGAAATTTTATCCAAATCATGAATGTGTAAATCTCCCTCTTCATGTGCTCGCTTAATTGGTTTTGTATAAACTTGATCCATCCAATATTTACTGGAAACTATGGAGGAAACATAATTATTCAATCCCTGAAGTGAATAAGCCATATTGGAATTTTCTTTCACTTGCCAATCTAATTCTTTGATGTATTTTTCCACCAAAGCCACTGACTCTTTTAGTGAAGCTTCCGTATCTCTTATTTTTCTTCTTTTTTCTCGATAAAGAATATAAGCTTTGGCCGTTTCTTCAAAATCCAAAATCATCAAAACTTTCTCCACTAAATCTTGCACTTCTTCAATTTTAGGAACATATCCTTTTTGATAATTCTTATTTAACATCCTTACCACTTTATCAGTAGCCCGACGAGCTTCTTTTATTCCCCCTTCTCCCGTTTCTTTAAAAGCCTTATAAATTGCTTCGGTAATTTTACTCCGCTGAAAAGACATTACTTCTCCATTTCGTTTAACAATACGACGAATTTTATTGATTGGTCTTTTTTTTCTTTTGTTACTTTTTATTTTTTTCATTGATTTTTTATCCCCTTAATATTATTTTTATTTTATTTAATTTTATCTGCTTCACTGATGAAACGTTTTCCCGAACCAAAAGATTTGAATACGGAAGCATATCTCAGATAGGCTACTTCGTCTTTCTTTTCCAGTGCCTCTAAAATTATTTCTCCGATTTCTTTAGTACTTACTTGTTTTTTATATTTTATTCTAATTTTATTTTCCAAAAAAGTAATCAACTCTTGCACTTCGTCATCATTCAATCGTTTATTGGTCGCTACTCGAATTGAATTAGCCATTTTTTCTTTATCATACTCTTCTTTCTTTCCGTCTCTCTTCTTAACCACTAAATCGGAAAATTCCACTCGTTCATAGGTAGAAAAACGTTTAGCACATTTTTCGCATTCCCTTCTTCTTCTAACGGCCCTGCCTCCATCCACTTCTCGTGAATCTATCACTCTTGTTTCTTTATATTTACAATAGGGACAATTCATTTTTTAAATTAAAAAATTTTATTTTGTGTTTTTTTATTATATTTTCCTTTTTTAGGTTGATTGTATTAGTTAAATATTCTCAACTAAATTAGCAAAAAACACAATATATAGTATCTATTTTGTTTTTTAAGGCACAAGTAACTTTTTGTTTCTCCATTCTACTCTTACTAAAAAATAAGTCAAGTATTGACATTGGCAAAATTTACCCGCTTAATTAAAAACGTTCTTAAAAAATGTGTTTTTTGTTTAACCTGTTGAAATTACTTCGAAAATAACTATAATGAGTATACTTATCTATTCATTTAAAAATATTTTACCTTTACTGAAAAAGAGATATTGTTTTTATGATAACTTTCTCTTTTCATTAAGTTGATAATTTTTTAACTTGCTTTCCTTATGTTATCTTTTGCCGCTATTTGCCCTCACCCTCCCGCTATGATACCGGGACTAAAAAATTCCTCCTCCAGAAAAATAAAAAAAACCATTCATGGAATGAATATTTTGGCTGACGAATTCGAGAAAGTTAATCCAACCACCGTGGTACTTGTCTCCCCCCACGGACCAATGCGCTATGATAAATTTACCGTCAATTTAGAACAACCGCTCTATAGTAATTTAACTGACTTTGGAGCAGAGAAAGAAGCGGAACCATTTTTTAATAAGGTCGCTTTGGGAGAAAAAATCTTCTCTACCACCAGAAAGTTACATTTGCCCATCGAGCGCTTACGAGAACCCAGACTTGATTACGCTAGCATAATCCCTTTACTCTATCTTACAAAATCAACGGAAAAATTACCTAGCTTGGTCCCCCTTACTTACAACTCCTTTGATTGGAAAATGCATTATAATTTTGGTAAAGTTATTGGGCAAGTAATCGCTTCCATGGAAGAACCCATTGCTTTTATTGCCAGTGGCGATCTTTCCCATCGATTAAGCGACGACGCTCCCGCCGGATTTTCTCCCTACGGAAAAAAATTTGATAATACTTTAATAGAACTTTTAGAAAAAAATCAACCGGAAAAAATATTGGGACTTAATCCTGATTTTTGTTCTCAAGCCGGAGAATGTGGCTTGCGTTCCATTATTATCGCTTTGGGAGTTATTAGTCACAAACGATCAATCTTTCAACAAATATCTTACGAAAACTCATTGGGTATTGGCCATCTAGTTGGACAATGGAGACTCAGTTAGTTATATGTTTAATAATTATGCCGTAAAACTTTCTAGTAATCATTTAGTTTATGAAAATGCAAATTCTTATTATTGATTTAGGCTCACAATACACTTTGGTAATCGCTCGTCTCTTAAGAGAAATGGGCTATCGTTCTCTTATTCTTTCTTCCGCTAAAGCCAATTCCTGGCTGAAAAAAAATTCTCCTCAAGCTATTATTCTTTCCGGTGGTAGTGCCAGTGTCTATGAGAAAAATTCCCCCACTCCCCCAAAAACAATTCTAAATAAAAATATTCCTTTGCTGGGAATTTGTTACGGGATGCAATGGTTAACTAAACAACTGGGAGGGAAAGTGGTCGCTCAACAAAAAAATCGTGAATATGGAGAAAATGAAATTATCATCAACAATCATCATGATTTGTTTTATAATCTTAAACAAAAAAAAATAATCACTTGGGCCAGTCACGGAGATAGTGTAAAAAAACTTCCTCCCGGATTTAAAATTTTAGCGACCGCTACTAAAGCAAAAACCATTGAGGCTATCGGAGATAAAAAAAGAAGAATATGGGGACTTCAATTCCATCCGGAAGTTACCCATACTCAACAAGGAAAAGCGATTATTAAAAATTTTATTGCCCACATTAGTCATTGTCAAAAAGACTGGCAAGCTAAAAACATTATAGCCAGAATACAAGAAGAAACCCGAGCAAGTGTTTCTTCAAAAAAGTCCATTATTGGTTTTAGTGGTGGGATTGATTCCACCGTTCTTTCTGCCATTTTATCTCCTGTTTTAAAAAACAATCTTCTGGGATTGACTATTGATACCGGCGCCCTCCGTAAAAATGAGATTGAATCCGTTAAATTTAGTGCTAAACAAGCGGGTATTAAATTAAAAATTATTCAGGCCAAAACTCGTTTTCAAAAAGCTCTTACCCAAGTTGTTGACGCAGAAAAAAAACGACAAATATTCAAAAAACTTTACGTTACTATTTTAGAAGAAGAAGCAAAAAAATTTAAAGCTGATTTTATTATTCAAGGAAGTTTAGCGACCGACTACATTGAATCTGGTAATAAAGGTAAAGCTACGTTAATTAAATCACACCATAATATTGGCAATTCCTGGCAACTCAATGAACTACACCCACTTAAAGAATTGTTTAAATATGAAATACGTTCTTTGGCTAAAGCACTGAAACTACCCTCTTCTATTGTTCAAAAACAACCCTTTCCGGGACCAGGATTATTTCTTCGTATTGTTGGTACGCCCATTACCGCCAAAAAACTAAAGTTATTAAAAGAAATTGATTTCACCGTTACCAATATTCTCACGCGAAAAAAAGTTCTTCCGAAACTTTCTCAGTTAATCGTAGCTCTCATCGGCATAAAAACTGTGGGGATCAAAGGAGACAAAAGATCTTATGCTTATCCTGTTGTTATTCGGGCAGTTAAAACTAAAGATTTTATGACTGTCTCCGGAGTTGATTTTAGTCGTCAAATTAAAAAAGAAATTGAAAAAGCCGTCACCAAACATACTGAAATTAATCGTGTTTGGTTTGATGTCACCGATAAACCACCCGCTACCACGGAATTGGAATAGTTATTAATTAATCTTCAAAAAAATTAACAAACAATCAACATCTTTTTATTATTCAATTATTCCTCTAATTAAACTTCCTTTTCAAAGAAGTCCTTTTTTCACTTATCTTGCCAAAGAAGAAATCCCTTTCGGTTCTCTGGTAGAAATAGAATTTGGTCGACAAACTATTAAAGGCTTAGTATTGGAAAAAACTTTTCCTCCTCGTTTTCATACTAAACTAATTAAAAAAGTTAAAATAACTTCTCTTTTAACAAAAAAACAAATTGCCTTGGCTAAAAAAATATCCGCTTTTTATTTATCTCCCTTGGGGATTGTTTTAAAATTTTTTATAATTTCTCTGACAAAAAAAGAACAACCCCCTTCATACGGCTCAGCCAATGACGATTTAAAAATAATTCCCACTCTTGAACAAAAAAAAGCAGTAGCTCAAATACGAAAAAGTAAAAAAAATATTTCTCTTATCTTTGGGCCGGCATCATCAGGAAAAACTGAAGTACTAATGGAATTATTAGCTATTAATAACCTCTCGAAAAAACAATCTTTAATCCTGGTACCGGAAATTTTTTTAGGTTATCAAGAAATTGATCGTTACCGTGCACGCTTTAAGTATATGGCTAAAAAAAATGAAATAGCTTTTTATCATTCTAAACTTAAACCTTCAGAGATTAGCCACATCTACCAAGAAGTTAAAACCGGAAAAATAAAGATTATTATCGCCACCAGAATGGGCATTTTCTTGCCTTTTAAACGTTTAGGCTTAATCGCTTTAGATGAAGAACAAGACTCATCCTATAAACAATGGGACATGTCTCCTTACTATCACGCCAAAACAATAGCTACTTTTCTCATTAAACAATTTAAGGCTAAGTTAATTTTACTTTCCGCTACTCCCTCGGCAGAAACTTTTTTATTCGCCCAAAAGGGTAAATATACTTTTATTAAATTACCTCCTCTAAAAATAAAAACTCAATCTATTCGTCCTCCTCATTTTAAAATTGTTGATTTATCACATCAATACTTGGAAAATAAAAACTCCTTTCTTTCTCCACAATTAAAAAAACAATTGGTATATAATCAGCAACATAAATTAATTTCTTGTATTTTAGTTCCCGTAAGAGGAAAAAGTCGCTCCATTATTTGTTTTGATTGTAAAAAAACATTACTTTGCGATAGTTGTAATCGTCCCCTTATTCATAATAATAAATCATATCGCTGTTTACATTGTACTTATAAAATTTCTCCTCTAACCGCTAAATGCCCTTATTGCGGAAGTTTCCGTTTAATTGATTTTGGATTTGGTACTCAAAATATATCAGAAAAAATTAAAGAGCTATTCCCCGAAATGAAAGTGGCTTTAGCCGACCAAAATACTTTTTCTCATGAAAAAACTCGAAAAAAAATTTATCGTCAATTAAAAAACAATAAATTTGATGTATTGGTCGGTACCTATTCCATTGCCAAGGGACTTGATTTTGATAAAATAACTTTAGTTGCCATCCCGGATGCTGACTATTTTCCCGGAAAAAATAATTATCTTTTTGATGAAAATTATCTGGCTAATATTTTTCAATTGGCCGGTAGGGTTAATCGCCCAAAATCAAATCAGCAGGGTATTTGCCTTTTACAAACCAGCCATCCTCATAATCCCTTATTAAAAATACTCCAGCGTTGGGATTGGGAAAAATTTATGCAACAAGAATTAATCACCAGAAAATCACTGAATTATCCTCCCTTTGTTCAACTAATAAAAATCACTATTAAATCTTCCGGTTTAAGAGAAGCAGAAAAAAATATTCGTCAAATTTATCGACAACTCAAAAAAACCAATGGTAAAAATATTGAAATTATTTTACCGGATAACGAAAAAATATTAAAAACCAGGGGAAGCTATTATCCGAATTTATTGATCAAATCTGCCTATAAAAATATACCCGAAAAAATTAAAACCATTTTAATTCAATCAAGAAAAAATCCTTCCATTGACATTAACCCAATTGCGTGGTAAATATAACTTATCTGTTTTAAAACTATCTTCTAAATTTATGCTCAAAATTATCACTTATCCTAACCCAATTTTACGTCAAAAAAATCAGCTCGTTAATGACCCTACTGATTTAAATATTAAACAATTAATCGTTGAGATGATTAAAACAATGCGTGCTCACGATGGACTTGGTTTGGCTGCTCCTCAGGTAGGAAAAAATATTAAACTTTGTGTGGTGGAAATTGATAATGAAGTTTTTGTCCTAATTAATCCTGAAATTAAAAAATTTTATGGAGAGCAAAAAATAATGGAAGAAGGTTGCCTCTCTTTTCCTAATAAATTCTTACCGGTTAAACGAGCGGAAAGAATAAAAGTAAAAACTCTTAATGAAGCCGGTAAAAAAATCACTCTCCACGCCAAGGGCTTGTTGGCTCGTGCCATTCAACATGAAATCGACCATCTTAATGGCGTCCTATTGATCGACCAAGCAGAAAATAATAACGACAAAGATGAAATAAACGAAATAATTAAAACTTATTAAGCTTTCCTCATATGAAGCCTCGCATTTTATTTTTTGGTACTTCAACTTTTTCCCAAACATTACTTAAATATTTAGTTACTAACGATATCCCCATTGATACCGTTATTACTCAACCAGATAGACCTACCGGAAGAAAGCAACTATTAAAAAAATCAGCCGTTAAACAATATGCCTTAATAAAAAATATACCCGTTAAACAATTTGAAAAAATTGATCAACCTGCCCTTAATTTTTTTTATCAAAAAAAACCTGATTTGATTATTCTCATTTCTTTTGGTCTTATTCTTCCCAAACAATTAATCTCCCTTCCAAAATTTGGAGCAATCAACGTGCATCCTTCCCTTTTGCCAAAATATCGAGGCGCTTCACCTATCCAAGGAGCCCTCCTTCATGGAGATAAAATTACTGGTGTTTCCCTTATGTTTATGAATGAAAAAATGGATCAAGGAGATTTAATCACTCAAAAAAAAGTAGCCATTGATAAAAATGATACTTTTCCTTTATTAGAAAAAAAACTCATTCAAGCCACAAAAAAAATACTCCTTCCCGCTTTAAATGACTTATTACATAACAAAGTAAGCGCTAAAAAACAAACTACCACCGGAGTAAGTTATACCGGTATAATTAAGAAAACGGATGGTTTAATCAATTGGCATCAACCGGCGGAAAAAATATTTAATCAATATCGTGCTTTCTATAATTGGCCGGGAGTCTTTACCTATTGGCAAGGTAAAAAAATTCTCCTAAAAAAAATACTCCTTTCCAAAGAAAAAAGTAATCACCCACCCGGTAAGGTTTTTATAAAAAACAATAAATTTTTGGTTGCCACTAAAAAAAATTCTATAGAATTATTATCCATTCAATTGGAAGGCAAAAATGAATTGGCTATACAAACATTTATTAATGGGCGGAACACTTTCATTAACGCTCTTTTGGGATAAATTATTAAATTTTAGAAAAGTCAATAAATCATTAATCAACATAAATCGTCAACTAATGAATACTTACTACCAAAAATCATCTAAAGGGTTAGTTAATTCCAAGCTAATTATCTTGGCCTTATTTTTAATAACAATTCTCAGTCTGTTTTTTATTTTAAAAAATAGATATATCAGTGAAGAACATAAATTAAAAAAAGCATTGACCGATCAATCAATTAAAGAAGATGATTTAAAAGTTGAATATGCCGGAGCGGAGGAAATCTTCCAAGCCATTAACAATACAAAAATTAAATTAATTGACATTAGGGAAAAAACTGAGTTTGACTCAAAGCATATTGAATCATCGATAAATATTCCCCTCTCTCAAGTTAGTCAACGACTTAACTCTTTTAATGACAGTAAAAAAATCATCATCATTGATCGAAAAGAAAGCTTACTGGGAAAAATCTTGGTTGATTATTTAACGAAAAAAAATATCTCCGTTAAATATTTAAAAAACGGTATTCTCGGTTATGTTAACGCCGGCTATTCTCTTGTTGATTATGGTTCTCCCGCTTCTACGGAAAATTTATTAAAAGTTAAATCACTTTCCAAAGAAGAATTAAAAAATAAGCTTTTTTCCGGCAATATAATTACCTTTATTGATGTACGCCCTTCAGTTGACTTCTTAAAAGAACATCTCCCCGGTAGCATAAACATTCCTCTGGAAAAAATTGAAACAGAAAAAGCTTCTTTGCCGGTTACTCAATTAATTCTTTACGATGATGATCCCATTCGCTCTTTTAGAGCAACGGTAAAACTTTATGATATGGGTTTCTGGAACAGCTACAATAGTTTGTTAAACTATGACGCCCTTAAAGAATTGTTAATGGAATTAAATAAAAAGAATAAATGATTTTTTAGGGTTGCTTAAACTTCTTTTTTTCCCAAAAAGACGTTTGTCTAACCAACAATTCTTTTTTCCTTTTCGGTTCCGCCATCACTTCTTCCACTATTTTCTCCATTCTCATTCCCTGTGAACCTTTTATTAACATCACATCTCCCTCAAGTAATATCTTTTGTAAATTAAGTCCTGCTGATGACGGATTATTAAAATGAAAAGCCATCGCCTGGTGATTATTTCTTTTAAATTCCCGGTAAGCCAACTTCATCCGTTTACCCACGGTTAACAAAATATCCACCTTGGCTTCTTTGGCCCACCGACCCGCCTGTTTATGTGCTGTAATTTCTTCTTTTCCTAATTCCAACATATCCCCCAAAACAAAAATTTTTCTTTGGGCTTTTATTTTTTTCATAATTTCAATGGCCATCAATAAACTATCCGGCGCGGAATTATAAGTGTCATCGATAATAACCGTATTTTTTACCCCTTTTAAAATATTTAATCTTCCCTTGGGAGGAGTTAATGATTGTAATTTTTGTCCTGCTTCAATTAAATTAATATCAAAATATTCTCCCACCGCCAAGGCAGCTAAGGTGGCATAAATTATACCATTGCCCAACCCATGGGATAATTTAACCGGAATTATTTTCCCTTGAAAATTAACTTTAAAAATTGCTCCTTCTATTAAATATATTTCTTTTCCGTGAAGCGTGACTACTTTTTTATAGCCGGGAAATATATCCGTCGCTCGCATATGAACCTTGTCATTACTGATGCCATAACTGATTAATCGAGTAGTTAATTGATGTTCAATATTCATTAAATTATTCCCGTCTTGATTAACTATGGCTAATCCATCAGTATTAATATTTTTAATTAAACTTAATTTCTCTTTCTTAAGACTTTCCTTTTGTTTAAAATATTTTAAATGAGAAATACCGACATTAGTTAAAATACCAATATCAGGAGGAGCCAATTGACATAAATATTTTATATCACCGATTTTATCTGCTCCCATTTCTAAAATTAAGACTTCCGGATATTTGCCGGGAAAAATATAAACTCTCAACCATCTTAAAAAGACCAAACACCACCTAATTAAGGAATTATCTCCGGAAGCAGAACCAATAATGGTTAAGGGCACACCAATTTCATTATTGTAGTTTTTTTCATTTTGTCGTACCTTAAAATAATGTTTTAAGAGAGTAAAAACTGCCTCCTTAGTTGTAGTTTTCCCTACGCTCCCGCTAATAGCTATTATCTTTGGCTTATATTTCTTTAAAATCTTCTTGGCCATCCAAGCCAAAATTCTTTCCAAAAAAATTACCTTATTTGATTTTTCCATTGTTTAAGTGATTAAAAATTACCAATTACTTTTACTAAAATCCAATTTTTATTGATGCTTTAACTATTTTATTAAGTTCATTATGCACTTACTCCTTATTTATTATTTTACACTAATTTAAATTACTTTCTTGATTCTTGTCATTTTTTTTGTTGTCTAAAAAATAATGATGCTTTTTATTGAACTCTTCCATATCTTTTTTGGTATACTCTTCAGTCGGTTTAATATTATAATATTCCAGTAAAAAATTAGCCATTTCTCCAAAAATGGGCGCCGCCGTACTTTCCGCCCACTCTACATCCCTTGGATGATCAATAATTACCAACATGGCGAAAATGGGATTATCTATTGGACCAAAACCGGCAAAACTACCCACGGTGGCATTTTCCAAATATCCCTTTCCTTTTTTGTTGGCTATTTGCGCCGTCCCTGTTTTACCCCCTAAACGATATCCGGGCACTCCGGCACTTTTTCCATGCCCATTTTTTATATTACTTTCCAGCATTAAGCTTATTTGATTGGAAGTATTTCTGCTAATAACCTGTCTTTTTATTTCTCTTGTTATTTTTTGTATTTGCCCGGAAGATGAAGTTAAGTGATCAACAATCTGCGGTTTAACTAATTCCCCTCCGTTGGCAATGGCACCATAAGCCATAATTAATTGTAAGGGAGTAACTGTAATTCCCTGTCCAAAAGAAGCGGTATAAAATTCAATGGGACGATAGCTTTTTAAAGTAGCCAAATTACCACCAACTTCTCCCGGTAAATCAATTCCCGTCTTCTTGCCAAATCCAAAATCATCCAGATATCGTTTAAAGACTTTTTGTCCCATTTGTTTTTCAACAAAAATAGCTCCCGTATTTAATGATTTTTCAATAATTTGAGTCATTGTCTGTATGCCGTGAGCCTTCTCATCAGAATTCTTTATTTCATAGCCAGCTATTTTTACTACTCCGGAATCAAAGTAAGTAGTTTGAGGAGTCACTTTTCCACTATCTAAACCTGCCGCCATGGTAATGGTTTTGAAAACCGAACCAC
>CAYMNT010000009.1:0-14475 GCA_964391875.1 uncultured Bdellovibrionales bacterium | reverse complement strand
TTTATTAATATATACCCCCACCCCTATATTGTAATATACTTTTAAAAACAACGCAACCATGCCTGGGCGCATTGTTCAATTTTTGGTTTAGCTATTAAGTTAAGTTTTAATTTAAAGTGTTAAAAAATGAAATAGAAAACAAACTTTAAATATAAGAAGGCTAAGATTGATTAATTCGATTGAAATTTATTGATACATCGCTAATCCATTTACTTACTCCTTGAGGAGAGTGGGAAGCACAGGATGAACCGCATTTCCAAATAATCATTTTTTGAGGAGTATTGCGTTTTTGTTTTATGGCTAACTTTTCCAATCTTTTACCAACTATTTTAACTGCTTCAGTTGGAGAGGAAAAACAACTGTAACCACCTTTAGTGGGATTTTGACCACCTTTATACCCCCAATAATTGAAACAACTTTTACCATTTTTTCTTGGAGTATGGCGACCAAAATGACTTTCCTTGAGTGCAATACCAACGAGAAAGGCGGCTACCACTTTTTTTTGTTGGATTATGGCTTCTTTCATATTGACCATAGGTGTATTTAGTAAAATTTCTTCTACTTGTTGTTGCCAAGCTTCTTTCTCTTTAACGGCAATTTCAGGTTGTTTGGATAAGTTTAGCTTATCTTGACAAAGAGTTTTTAAACGATAATCATTAAGAGCGGGATTAACGGGTGAGAATGTTTCCTTTTGCTTTTGACAAATAATTTCTTGCATAAGAGATGCATTACTAATTCGCTTCAGCTCAGGAGAATAATTTGTTTGAGTTTTTTTAGCTAGGGCTTGCGGAACAGTTAGTAAAGAATAAAAATTATTGTTTTTTCCCCAGAAAACAAAAAGACCACAAAACATTATTATAATTATCAATAAAAATGTAATTTGTGGAGGAGTAAATTTTTTAATTAAGGTTTTTCCGAGAAGATACTTTCTGTGAGTTAACTTGTTAGAAGTTAACGAGTAAAGTTTCATAAATAAAGTTTAATAATTATCACTTAAAGCAAATTTAAATTAGAGTTTGCTTTAGGCGGAGGAATAATTTCCTCAAATAAATAAAATCGTGTAATTAATACACGATTTTGAAAACGTCAATCATCATACACGCTAGATGTTTTTTGTCAAGGGAAATGTTATTGTAGCCCCAAGGGGAATCGAACCCCTGTTTTCAGGATGAAAACCTGATGTCCTAACCACTAGACGATGGGGCCTAGTTTGAATTAATAAATTTTACTCATTAACAGATTACAACGAATAGGCTATCATTTTTTTTGGTTTTAAGCAAGTGTTATTTGTGCTAAAATCAGTTTAGGTAATGATAAAATAGCAATGAATAGTTAAGTCAAAATTAGGTTTAATTAAAATAATGAAGAAATTAGAAGGGATAATTTTACAATCTTTTGAAGTGAGTGAAGTGGATAGAATTTATATTATTTTTTCAAGAGAAAAAGGAAAAATTAAAGTTTTATCTAAGGGGGTAAGAAAGTTAACGGCGCGCTTAGCTTATTGTTTAGAACCGATTACTTACACAGAGATTTCTTTAATAGAGGGAAGAAGTTGGGATAGAATAACGGGAGCGACACTGCTCAATCAGTACACGGGAATAAAAAGTAATTTTATTTTTTCCGTGGAAACAAAAAAAGTTTTATTAAAAGTGGAAAAAATGCTCCAAGAAAATAATAAAGTTCCAGAATTGTTTGATTTATTGGCTGATTACTTGGTTTTTTTGGAGAAATTATCCAAGCAGTCAAAAGAAGCTAAAAAAGGTAAAGAGACAAATTGGAAAGTGATCGCTCGTTTGGCACAAGCTCATTTTTTTTGGCAATTAATCGTTCAAAGTGGAATTAAACCGGAATTTTATCATTGTATAAGTTGTCGCAATAAAATACTACCGGGACAAAGATACAATTTCTTATCACCGGAAGGGCTTATTTGCAGTTATTGTCTAAAAAATGATTATCGTCGAGGGAAGACCTTGGAAGTTAATGAAAATGTAATTAAAACTATTCGTTTTTTGTTAAGTCATCCGCTAAAGGTGGTTATTAAATTATTATTAAATGATGATGATTTAGTTAAAGTGGAAAGGATAGCAGAAGATATAATAGAAACTACTATTAATAAATAATCAAATTATTTAAGGCTTTTAAAAAAACTTAAAAACTGATATAATCTTACAAAAGAGAAAAGATAAAAATAAATTAAAAACACAAAAATGAAACTGGGTGAACTGTGGAGAAAAATTTATAGAAAAAAAGATGAGGCGATAAAATCTCGTGAAAAAGGAGAATTTGATTTTTACAATCCATCAAGAGAAGAATCTTCGGAAGATAAAATAGCAAGAATTAAACAACGTATTTTAACCGAACAACAAACTGATGATGCCAAAGTAAAAAAGGAGAGGGAGAGAATTTGGAAAATAAGATTATTGGTGGGGATTATCTTGGGTGTTTGTGTAACGGTATTTTTATTAATTTTCTCCTATCGACAATGGCAATTAAATTCTTTCAGTATTGATAAAGTGAAAATCACGGTAATGGGGGAAGATAAATTGGTGGGAGCAAAGGAAAGTGTTTATAAGATAATAATTGAAAATAATAATCGGCGAAAATTAACGGCGGCCAAGTTAAGTATCAACTATTCACCAGAGCTCACTTTAACGACGGATAATGGTTTAAAAATTGAAGGAGAGAAAAGTGCCAGTATTGATTTGGGGACGATTAAAGGAAAAAGTAAGTATGAGAAAAAAGTGCTTCTAAGTGCTTTAAGCGCGGAAAATAAAGATACTTATTTAAGTTTATCGTTACAATATAATCCGGCTAATTTTTCTTCTCGTTTTGAAAAGAAATTTTCAAAAAAAATAATGGTTCATCCTTCCAATTTAATTATCTCGCTAATTCCCACCGCTCAAGTGGCTAAAGGAGAAAAATTAACAATGGAAGTGTTGTTGGATAACAAGTCAAATGAAGATTATAAAAATTTATTGTTAAAAATTAAATATCCGAGAGGTTTTACTTATCAAAATGCAGAACCGACACCAAACAGTATTGATAAACAAGGGTGGGTATTTAATGAAATATCGCCCGGAGAACAAAAGAAAATAAAAATTTTTGGAACACTTGATGGTGTAGCCAACACAGTGGAGACTTTTAGGGCGGAAGTTTCCCAAGTAAGCAATAGTCAACCAAAAACCATATCGTTTATGGAGGCAACGGTAAAAGTTATTTCCAGTCGATTAAAAGTAAGACAAGAAATATTTCCCCAGGATATCTATGCGAGCAATGTTGTCAGATACAAAATAAGATTTAAAAATGTTTCCGAATTTCCTTTAAGAGATTTGATTTTGACTACCCGTTTAAATTGTCCGGTTATTGATAAACGTAATGTAGCGGTGGAGGACGGTTTTTATGATAGTCAAAAAAATAGAATAACCTGGAAAGCCTCTGAACAAAAATCTTTAAAATTATTAGAACCAAATGAAGAAGGAAGCGTTTTTTTTAGTTTAAAAATTTTAGATAAATTTCCTATGACTTCAGAGCGAGATAAAAATTTTTCCTTAAAAGCTCAGTCGGAAATTTATAGCCTGGATGTAGATTCTCCCATTGGTTACAATAAAAGCATAAGTTCTCCGTTAAGTGATATAAAAATTAATTCTGATTTAAAAGTAAAAGTAAGTGCTTATTTTGTTGATGAATTATTTGAAAATACCGGTCCAACCCCGCTAAAAGCGGAGGAAGAAACAACTTTGACTATGAAATTGGAAGTGTTTAATACTTCCAATGATTTAAAAGATGTGATATTGGCTACTGGTTTACCCGTCGGAATTAGTTGGAAGAATAAAATCAAAACATCTTTTGGAGAAGTAAGTTTTAATAATCAAACCAATGAAATAAATTGGCGAATACCAAAAATTGAAGCCGGAAAAGGGTTTTTGTCAAAACCGGAAATTTTAATTTTTCAAATTGGAATAAAACCGTCAATTAATCAAATAGATCAAGCCATCAAATTACTCAACAGCATAATAGTAAAAGGACAGGATACTTTTGTGCAAAAAGATGTACAGTATATTTTTAATGAATTTTATTCTAATCACGCCGATGGATTGGAAGATGGACGAGTCAGGCGAAATTAAATATCAAACAAATTAAACAATGATAATTTTTTCCAAGAAAAAAGTAGCCTCAGATACCTTAGGAGAGCGATTAAAAAAAATTCGTGAAAAGTTGGGGATTTCTTTAGATGAGATTTCTCAAGCGACAAAAATTCGTAAACAGCATTTAGAATTTATAGAAGACAATAAATTTGAGAAACTTCCTCCGGATGTTTATGTTAAAGGATTTTTGAAAAGTTATGCTAATTTTCTTAGGATTGAACCGACGGATGTTATAAGATTTTATGAAAAAGAGAAAGGGATTAAGCGGGCTTATAAAAAATTGAAAAAAAAATCTAAAAACAAAAGAAGCCTGCCGGTGATCACCATCACTCCTCGTTGGGTTGCTCTTTTTGTTTCTTTTTTGCTTATTTTTGTTGGTGTGGTTTATTTTTATCAAGAAGTCAGTCGTTTTTCTAAAACTCCGAGTTTAGTAATTACCCATCCGTTGGATAAAACGATAATTAACAATAGCAGTGTAAAAGTTTCCGGAATAGCGGAAAAAAGGAGTCAGATTTTAATCAATGAACAACCGGTGGCGGTAAATCAAGCGGGAGAATTTTATCAAACAATAAATTTACAGCCGGGACTTAATCAATTGGAAATAAAAGCCATTAATAAATTCAACCGAAGTATTACCAAAAAAATAAGCTTAGTGGTGGAAGATGATCATGAAAATGTTTCAAATAAAGAACAATTGGCAGAAGGGGTAGTGATGGGGGAAAAGGATTCTTTATATAAAGAGGGATTGCATATGGAAATTACCGCCGGAGATAATCCGGTTTGGATTTCTATTTCTGTTGACGAACAGCCTTATCAACAAGAGACTCTTTTAGCTGGTTCCACTAAAAAAGTTGAAGCACAAGATAAGATTATGATTACTTCGGGAAAAGCCAATCAAACTTTTATTAAATTGAATGGGCAAGATTTGGGAATGTTAGATAAATCACCCGGAGTAATAAGGGAGGTGGCTTTTACCAAAGAAACGCTAAAAAATTTGGAGAATAAGTCAAATGATGATAAAAATAATAAGCGACAAAATGATTCTGCTAAAGAATCAAAAAAAATGGAAGAAGCCGAAAAAGAACAAAATAATAATTAATTTATAGATACTAATTTTTTAAAAAAAATGTCAAAAAACAAAGGTCAGCAGGAGGGGAAAAAAGTAAAAGAGAAATCTCGAGAGAATGTAGGGGAAGTTATCAGTGAAATAAAAGATAAGTTTGGAGAGGGTGCTATTATGAAACTGGGGGAGGTAAAAAAAGTTGATGTGGCGGCCATTCCCACCGGTGCACCATCTTTGGATATAGCTCTGGGAATTGGTGGAGTTCCTCGGGGGAGAATTATTGAAATTTATGGTCCGGAATCTTCCGGTAAAACCACCTTAAGTTTACATATTATTGCTAACGCACAAAAAGCCGGTGGAACGGCCGCTTTTGTTGATGCGGAGCATGCTCTAGATCCGTCCTATGCTAAAAAAATTGGAGTTAAAATTGATGATTTATTAATTTCTCAACCGGACGCCGGTGAACAAGCCTTGGAAATAGTGGAAACCTTAGTACGTTCTAATGCTGTGGATGTTATTGTGATTGATTCAGTGGCTGCTCTAACTCCTCGTGCGGAAATTGAAGGAGAGATGGGCGATTCTCATATGGGACTGCAAGCCAGATTAATGTCTCAGGCTTTAAGAAAATTAACGGCCATTGTGGCTAAAACCAATGTAACGGTGATTTTTATTAATCAGATTAGAATGAAAATAGGTATTATGTTTGGTAATCCGGAGACCACTACCGGAGGAAATGCCTTAAAATTTTATTCTTCGGTAAGAATTGAAGTGCGTCGAGCAGCTCAAATTAAACAAGGAGATAACATTATCGGCAATCGAGTGAAAGTTAAAGTAGTGAAAAATAAAGTGGCTCCGCCTTTTCAGGTAACTGAGTTTGACATTATGTATAACGAGGGTATTTCTTGGGAAGGAGATTTAATTGATCTGGGAACTAAATATGAAGTGGTGAAAAAAAGTGGCTCTTGGTTTCAATTTGAAGAAAATAAATTGGGACAAGGAAGAGAAGCGGCTAAGCAATTTTTACGAGATAATCCGAAAATTTCAAAGGTGATTTTGAAAAAAGTAAAAGAGAAAATAAAAGCGGAATAAAAAATTATAAAAAGCACCGAGTAGTCGGTGCTTTTTATTTAAGGTTGTGTTAAATAAAAATCTAATGCAGACAGTATATAAAAATTATCGGTTTGTTTAAATAATGAGCATCATTTTATTTTTTTGGCGACAACAAATATATTCAATTTATTTTTTTTCTGATTGGTAGTGACGCCGGATTTTAAAATCTCAAAACCATTTTGTTTGATTACTCGTTGAAGTTGTTGTTGACGCCAGAAATAACAATAACGGTAAAAAGTTTTTTTATTTTGAATTTTAAAAGTTAGCTCGGCCGAAAGCTCTTTTTGTCCGGAGAAAATAGACTTTAATAAAAAATTAAGGTTCTTTTTTTTCCAGAGATACCAAGCAGTAATAACTAAGGTTCCGTCAGGTTTCATAATTTTATGAAATGCTTGCAAAACTTGGTGAGCGGTCTGAGGATTAAAATGGTGGAAGACGGCGATGGAAAAAATAGCATCAAAATAATTTTTTTTGAAACTCAAGTCGGTTTCTTTTTTTAATTGAATAAATTTATTTTGAGGGTATTCTTTTTGAGCTTTAGCTAATAATTTTTGTGAAATATCCACGCCGGTATAACGTGGGTTATTTTTTAAAGAAGGTAATAATTTTAAAAGTCGTCCGTTACCACAACCAAAATCCAATAGCTTGCTATCCTGAGAATAATAGTCTTTAATGAAAGTGAGATCTCTCCACCAATAAGCTCGAGTGGCGGAGAAAAAATCACTAGATTGGTTATAAAAATTTTTTAAATTACGACGATTTTCTTTTTGACTGTAAGAGTGAAACATAACAAATATTTATATAATCAGGAAAAAGTTTGTCAATTTTTAATTTATTAAAACATAAATCAGTTGACCCTATGCAATCTATCATAAAAAAATTTATTAAGGAAGTATTATTAAAAATAGATAATAACGAAAAGATAAACTCTTTAGAGGAACTGAAGCGTAAATTTTTCTATGGAAAAAAACAGCGTTTTCCCAGAAATACGGAAATAAAAATGGTTTATGAGGCAATGATTAAGGCGAAAGTATTAAAAAGAAATAAAATTTTTGAAGCATTGCTTTTAACCAGGAAAGTGCGTTCTCTCTCCGGTGTGGCCATAGTGGCGGTTTTAACCAAGCCATTTAAATGTCCCGGCAAGTGCGTCTTTTGCCCTTCGGAAGAGAATATGCCTAAAAGTTATTTATCCAACGAACCGGCGGCGGCGCGAGCAAAAAAATTAAATTTTAGTCCTTATCGGCAAGTACAATCAAGATTAAAAGTTTTGGCGCTTAATTCACACCCCATTGATAAAATAGAATTGATTGTGATGGGAGGAACTTTTTCTTATTTACCCAAGGCGTATCAAAATTATTTTATTAAAGAATGTTTTAGAGCTACTAATGATTTTTATCGCTCAAAAAACAATAAAAGAACCAATAAAAGCTCTTTGGTTCAAGAGAAAAAACGTAACGAGAAATCATCCATAAGAATTGTTGGTTTGACATTGGAAACTCGTCCAGATTTTATTAACAATAAAGAATTAATAAATTTTAGAAGGCTGGGAGCTACACGAGTGGAGTTGGGAGTTCAAGCCATCGATGATAAAATTTTAAAAATTAATAAGCGAGGGCATACGGTAACTACTTCAGTGGAGGCCATAAAATTATTGAAAAATTTTGGTTTTAAAATTAATTTACATTTAATGCCGGGATTACCGGGGAGCTCCCTAAAAAAAGATTTAAAGATGTTTCAGCATATTTTCTTTAATCAAGAATTTCAGCCTGATTTAATAAAAATTTATCCCTGTGTAGTTACTCAAGGAAGTGAAATTTATCATTGGTGGAAAAAAGGAAAATTCAAACCATTAACTAACCGTCAGAATGAAAAATTAATGATAGCAATAAAAAAAATAACTCCTCCCTACGTAAGAATCGCGCGTTTAATTCGGGATATTCCCGGTAATTCAATTATCGCTGGACCGAATATTACTAATTTACGTCAAAAGTTAAAAGAGAAGAAAATAAATTGTCAGTGTATTCGCTGTCGGGAAGTGGGGCTTAATCAGAAAAAAAGCAAGAAAAGAAAAAGTAGCAAAGAAGTTAAACTTAAACTTCGGCGGATTGATTATTTGGCTTCGGCTGGAAAAGAAATTTTTTTAGAGTATGTTTCTTGGGAAAAAAAAGAACTTTATGCTTTATTGAGATTACGTTTTCCGGGAAAAGAGTTTTCTCAAAAAACTTCTCGGAAAGTTTTAAAAAACAGTGCCTTAATTCGTGAATTGCATACTTATGGAAAAATGGTTAAAATAAATAATAAGAATCAACAAGCGCAACAACATAAAGGGTTGGGAAAAAAATTATTAAAAGAAGCGGAAAAAATAGTTCAACGAGAAAGCGATTTTGAAAAAATAGCCATAATTTCCGGGGTGGGAGTGAGAGCATATTATCGTAAGCAAGGATATCGTTTACAGAATGAATATTTGGTTAAAAAAATAAAGAGAGAGATAAAAAAATAAAAAAATTCTTAAAAATTATAAATGAGTGTTATAATTTCAGAAGTAACTAAATTTGAAAAATTAAAAAATAAATTTATTCAAGCGGGTGCAAATCGTTTATATATTTTAACTGATTTTGATAATACTTTAACCAGGGCTTTTGTAGCCGGCGAGAAGACTATTTCTTTAATAGCGAATTTAAGAGATGGCAATTATTTAAACGCTGATTATGCGTTAAAGGCTAATAAACTTTATAATAAATATAGCACTTTATTAAAGGATAAAAATAATTCAATCAGTCAAAAAAAGCGAATAGCTCAAGAATGGTGGAAAGTTCATTATCGACTATTAAAAAATTCCGGCTTAAAAGAAAAAGATATCAAGCAAGTGATCAAAAAAGCAAAAAATAAATTGCGTTGGGGGGCTAAAGAGTTTATTAATCAACTAAATAAAAAAAATATTCCCTTGATTATTCTTTCCGCCAATGGATTAGGAGAAGAGTCTATCAGGCTTTTTCTAAAAAAAGAAGGGGTTTGGAATAATAAGATAAAAATTATCTCCAATCGTTTAAAATGGAATAAACAAGGACGATTTATCGGAACAGAAAAACCAATTATTCACAGTTGGAATAAAAATCAATTTATCTTAAAAAAATTTCCTGATATTTATCAATTAATTAAAAAAAGAGACAAGGTGATGATATTGGGAGATGCTAGGGGAGATAGTAAGATGGCAAAAGTTGTTAAAATTGATAATTTAATTAAGATAGGTTTTTTAAATGAAGCGGTGAAAAATAATCTAACGGATTATCGGCGAGTTTTTGATGTGGTTATTACCAATGATGGTTCCATGAGAGCGATTAATAATTTTTTAAAGAAAATTAATTAACCGAGTTTAAAATAAAAGTAAATCGTTTTAATCAAAATAAATCGTTTTAAAAATTTTAAAAGTAAATTATAAATTATGGTCTCTTACAAAATCATCTTAATGGCGGCGGCCGTGGGAATTATTCCCGTAGTAGGTTGGATTTGGTTAATCATTAAAGAAAAGCATTTAAATATCAAGGGAATAAATTGGTTGTTAAAAGTATTTTTTTGGGGAGTACTAAGTGCTATCCCTGCTAGTTTTTTTGAGATTGCCGTAACGGAAACCGGCAGTGATAATCAATTAGTGGAAATAATGGGAAAAATAATTTCCTTTCATGGAGGAGAAGATATTTCTTTATTTCTTTTAATTTCCACCGCCTTAATGGCTTCAATAGAAGAGTTATCAAAAGGGCTGATTATCGCCCTGGTGGTATTTAAAGATAAAATAAACACTACTCAGTGGGGAGTATTTGTTGGAATGACGGTAGGTTTGGCTTTTGGAGTAACGGAAAATGGTGTTTATTTTGCTACCGCTATTAATTCCGGGCAAGCCTTAGCGGGCTTGACTTCTTTGATTTTATTACGTTTTTTACTTTCCACTTCCGCTCATATTATTTATTCCGGTTTAATGGGATCATTTTTAGTTGAAAGAAAAATGCGCTGGTTGAAGATCATTTTAGCTTTTAGTTTACCTATAATTATTCATACTGTTTTTAACATATTACTGGGAACTAGTTTGATGTTCATAACTCCTTTGGTGATTTTTTTTGGTTTTATTTGGCTTTGGTTAAGATATCATAAAAATAATTGATTAAAATGGATTACAAAAAGTTTAATTGGTGGGGGGTAATCATAGCAAGTTTTTTACTGGCCGGTTGGTTTGTTTGGCAAGTGCTTTTTCCCACTTTTCATTATTATTCCGGTAAGGTGGGACTGAATAAAGCCTCAGATAGTTTGGTTTATTTATTTTCTTCGGGACAAGATAATTTTATTGTTTCCACCCCGGTTTTCAATTATAATTTCGGGAAAATTAAGTTGAAATTAAAAAGTAAAGAATTAAAAAATATACAAGATAAATTACCGGTTTACAAAAATTATCCGGCGGCCGTCTATCCACTGGGAAAAAACATAAAAAGTGTTTCAGAATTAAATAATTTAATAAAAAATAAAAATTTACCAAATTTTCCGGCTGGTTCGCTAGCCGTTAAAAAAGATAAAGTGTATTTGATTACCCAAGGAAAATATTATCCGATTGTTACCGGAGAAGTATTTAATCAATTGGGGTTTAAATGGAGTAATTTAAAAAAAATTAAAAGTGATCAGTTGGCGTATTTGGAAAAAGGATCATTATTGGGATATAATCAGCCACATCCGGCCGGTATAATTTTTGAAACAGCGTCGGGAGCATTATATTTGGTTACTTCAGACAAGAAAATAAGGTTAATTGTTTCAAGAAAATTGTTGGAAAAAGTTTGGCCGGAATATCACACCATTAAGATAAAAAAAATAGGAGATAATTTTATCGGTAAATGTGAAAAACAATTTAATTTGTTAAATAATTTTAGTTGTCAGGTAAAAACAAAAAATAAGGCTGAAATAACGCCGGGGGCGTATCTTTTTAAAATATCATCTAATATTCCCGAAAAAGATATTCAGTTAAAGGTGAGTTTTTCGGTAGGGAATAATTTTAATTGGGCGATAGCCAAAGATTCATTGAAAATTATTAAGGATAGATTTAATGAAAAGGTCGGTAATAAATATAATTAAAAATTATGTTAATTGATTTAAGCAAGAAAATATTGGTGGCCAGCTTGATTTTTTATTTGGTTTTTTTTGGCTTGGAAACAATTTTTCCCGGTTTAGTAATCAATATTATTAATTTTAATATAATTTTAATTGTCAGTTTAATATTGATAATAACACTGTTTATTTTTGAGCAGAGAGAGTTAAAACAAAAGCAGAAAAATAAAAAAAGAAGAGGGAGAGTGAAAATAGATAATTTTGGTGTTTTAGGAGCAACGGGCTTTTTTATGACAATAGTTTTATGGTTAACGCTTTATCGAGTAACTTTTTATATTAAATTATTTTTGGTAATTACAAGCGGGTTAATTATTTGGTTAATCTACAAAGAATTATTTTATAAAAAAATGGACGAGTAGATTTATTTAATGAAAAATAAAAAAATAATTATACTGAGCGAAAGTTATAAAATAATTTTTTAAGTTACCTCGCTTATAACTTTTTTAACAGGTTACATTGTAGAGTAATAACTTTTATGATAAAATTGTTACGTGAGACAAAATAAAATATTAAAGGTAGAGATTGATCCGGCTATTATTTTAAGCAGGATATTATTTCATTGCAAAATAAAAAAATGAAGAAAAAAATAAAAAATCAACAAAAGAACGAACAAGGAGAAGAAAGAGAAAAGGATAAATTATTTGATGACTCCATTAAAGAAGGAATTATCGCGGTGATACTTATTATGATAGCGCTTATTTTTCTATTGAGTCTTTTTGGTGGAGCCGGTATGGTAGGGGAGTATGTTGATAAAGGTCTAGCTCTTTTGGCTGGGCAAGGAAGATATTTTTTACCCTTGATAATGATAGCGGTGGGTATAGTTTATTTTAGAAAAATGGAAAAAAGTCGCTATATTTTATCAGCCATCGGAGGAACCATTTTACTACTGGTTATCTTGGGAATTTTGCATCTCTCCAAGTCTCCCGATGAGATGATTGAAGTGGCTAAGGCGGGAGAGAGAGGAGGGTGGCTTGGTTTGGCAGTGGCTTATCCTTTAGTAAAATTATTAGGAAAAGTTGCCAGCGGTATAATGTTATTCGGCCTTTCTCTGATCAGTTTAATGTTAATTTTCAATGCTTCTTTAAGTAAAATTTGGAAAACAATAACTTTTGATTTAAGCAATAAAATAAAAAAAGAGAAAAAAAATAAAAATAAATCAGAGGAAGAAGAGGAAATTATAAATAAAGATGATAATAATGAACCAAAAAAAATAAAATTGAAGGATAGATTTTCTCTTAAGAAAAAAAATAAAGAGCAGGAAGGAGTGGAAAATATTAAACCGGGGAGTGTTAAATTCGTTGAAGGTCCTAAGGCGTTTGAGGTGGAACAATCAAATAAAAATTTGAAAAAAAAAACGAGTTCCGCCAAAGATGATTTTTCAGTAAAAAAGAATATTTACGCTAATTCAGAATGGCATCATCCGCCGATAAGTTTTTTTAAGGATTCCAAAAAAGGTCCCAAAGTAAACAATTTGGAAGAAACCAGTCGGATTATAGTGGAAACCTTGAAAAATTTTGGAATTGAAGTAGCGCCCAATGGGGAAGAAAATTATAGCATTGGTCCTACTGTTACTCAATACACTTTTCGTCCAGCGGTGGGAGTGAAATTAAGTAGAATCCTAGCTTTACAGCAAGATTTAACTCTAGCCTTAGCCGCTAAGTCCATAAGAATAGAAGCTCCTATACCGGGAAAATCGTTAATCGGAGTAGAAGTTCCCAATCAAAAAGAAGCCCCGGTATATTTTGGAACAGCTTTAAAAAGTGAGAGCTATCGAACATATCAGGGAGAGTTGCCGGTGATTTTAGGGGAAGATGTTAACGGTAAGGTTATTTTGGCAGATTTAGCTAAAATGCCTCATTTGTTGGTGGCTGGAGCGACCAATACGGGTAAGAGTGTTTGCATCAATTCAATTCTTTTAGCTTTACTTTATCAAAAATCACCGGAAGATTTAAGGTTATTTTTAGTTGACCCCAAACGAGTGGAGCTTTCTTTGTATAACGGAATTCCTCATTTATTGACTCCTGTAATTGTGGATATGTCCAAAGTAATGAAGACATTAAAGTGGGCGGTAGCTGAAATGGAAAAGCGTTACAAGCGACTTGAAGAAGCCGGAATAAGAAATATTCAAGAATATAATGAATTAAGCAAAAGAAATGAAGAATTGGAAAAGATGCCATATTTGGTAATTATTATCGATGAATTGGCTGACTTAATGGCGGCTTACGGACGAGATGTGGAAGGGTTGATTGTTCGATTGGCTCAAATGGCTCGAGCCGTGGGAATTCATTTAATTCTTTCTACACAGCGTCCTTCGGTGGAAGTGATTACGGGACTTATTAAGGCTAATATTGTTACCAGAATCGCTTTGAAAGTAGCCACTCAAATTGATTCGCGAACTATCTTAGATATGGGAGGGGCGGAAAAACTTTTGGGGAAGGGGGATATGCTTTATTTAAGTGCCGAGGCACCTTTACCGAAAAGAGTTCAAGGAATCTTTATTTCTGAACAAGAAGTTAAGAGGATGGTTAGTTTTTTAAAAAAACAAGCAAAAGAAATTAATTTTTCTGAGAAAGAAGATCTTTCATCTTCTTTCGAGGAAGAAATAGAAGCTGAGACAGGTATTTTTTCCGGTGAAGGAACAAAAGGAAAGAATGACGAAGATCTTTATGAAGAAGCAAAAGAATTAGTGATTAAAAGTCAAAAAGCTTCCACTTCAATGTTACAACGCAGGTTATCTCTTGGCTATTCTCGGGCCGCTCGTATTATGGATATGTTGGAAGAAAATGGAATAATTGATGGAGGTGATGGGAGGAGAGCCAGAAAAGTTTTAGTGGGAGTTGAATTTGAAAAAAAGGAAGTTAATTATGAAGACAACGAAGCCGATCAAGAAAAACGAAATAGCTGGGACGAAAAAGGTGAAGTGTAATAAATTTAGATAGTTTAATCTTTTAAATTAGACTAGCTAAATTAATATTTTTTTAAATTGATAATTATTTTAAATTGATAGTTCTT
>CAYMNT010000008.1:0-14888 GCA_964391875.1 uncultured Bdellovibrionales bacterium | reverse complement strand
GGTTTTTTCCCAAGGAATGATTAAATCCATAACTTCTTTAAGTTCAGTTTGTTTTTTACCTAAGAGTGCTATTTTTTTTGAATCAGAAATTATCTCAGGGTCATTGAGTTGTTTTTGAATTTCAGTATATTCTTTTTTGATTTTTTCAATGGATGATTGTAATGACATAAATAAAATAAATTACAGTTAATTAATAAAAGGTTATTATATAAAGTATACAAAAAACCGCGCTAAAATGGAATAGGCGGAAATTTGATTGAGAAGCTATTTTTTAACCGGCTTTTTTTTGGGAGATGTTTTTTTCTTGTTATGTTTGGTTGAAGTTTTTGCTTTTTTCGCTTTACTTTTAATTTTCTTTTTGACTGTTTGTTTTTTTAATAAGGTTGATTTTTCCATTCGTTTTTTAAATCGATCAACTTGACCGGCACTATCCACCACTTTCTTTTTTCCGGTATAAAAAGGATGACAAGCAGAACAAATTTCTGTTTCCATTGCTTCTTTAGTTGAACCAACTTTAATCACATTACCACAAGCACAGGTAATTTTAGTTTCAGCATAATATTTTGGATGAATCTTTTTTTGCATAAGATTTATTGAAAAGTTTAAGTATTTTTATTAAAAAATATTATCAGTTATTAACCAAGTTAATTTACTCTTTGTTTCTTGTTTAGTCAAGGGTTGATGTTATAAATATGGAAACAGGACAACAATTGTAAGTGAATAAGAAAAATACTTATTCTGTGGACCAGACAGGACTCGAACCCGCCACCTCCTCAGTGCAAATGAGGTGCTCTACCAGATGAGCTACTGGCCCAATTTTCAATATCATCAAATAGAATTCTTGTCTTGTGGGCGATCCAGGACTTGAACCTGGGACCTCAACATTATCAGTGTTGCGCTCTAACCACCTGAGCTAATCGCCCTAAACATAATTGACAACTAATAAGAGTAAGTTATCATTAAAACGATAAAGATGAAAGATGGACAAAAAACCTTTAAAAATAAATTCGAAATTAATTGTAGCAAATTTAACGGAATTGTCCAGCCTAAAAACAATAAACGGAGGATAAAAAAACAAAAGGTATTAATTTTTTATAAAAAGCAAAAGTTCATATGAGATGAGATTATAGGGAGGAAAATGTTTTTGACTGTCCTGATGTTGATAATAATTAGCAAAATAAATCAGGGTAAAAAAATATCAAAAAAACAAGAGCTGAATATTATTGAAAAGTAGAAAGCAAAAGAAGTAATAGTTTAAGTTGACAAAAATTAACTATTTGTTAGAATTTTTTTCTGTTGAAGGGAGTTGATTAACAGAAAGTTAATTTACAAACTAAAAAATATAATGAATTAATTTTTTAAAAAGTAACTATATTTAAAATGAAAAAAATCAAGCCGTTAGGAAAAAATGTATTAGTTAAGCCAATTGCCGTTGAGGAAACGACTGCCAGTGGTATTGTTATCCCGGATACGGCCTCAAAAGAGGCTCCTCAAGAAGGAGAAGTTTTAGCTGTTGGGAGTAGCTCAAAGATTGATGAAGGGATTAAAGAAGGAGTAAAAGTGCTTTTCAAAAAATACGGAGGGGATGAAATAAAAATAAATGAAGAAGAATATAAAATATTAGACGCCCAAGAAGATATTTTGGGAATTATTATTGAATAGTTGGAAAAATCACTTTTTAAAAACCGCCTTAATATTAAGGCGGTTTTTAATACTCGTAAAAGGATAGTGCTATTATTAAAATCCTAGAAAATTAGATTTATTAATTAATCGAGAAGACCATAATTGATATTTTTCATTATTTTTTGAACGAAAATAAATTAATTGAGTATCTTTGTCATATAAGACGTCGCGATCCGAAAAAGAATTTTTTACGGTGAGAACATCAAAGATATTTATTTTATCTCGATTATCTAACTCCGCTATTTTCAATATTTGGTTAGTGGAGAATAAAATATTTTCATAATTTTCAACCCATTGGACATTAGAAATGGGGGAAGTGAGACGGGTAATGAGGATGCGATTGTTTTTATGACGAATTGGCTGAACATTCCATTCACGTAAAAAAAGTGTCCAAATTTCATGGTTAGTCCAAAAAAGTAGTTTTTTCCCATCATCACTAAATTGAAATCCTTTTACCGAGGGTGTCTTAGTGAAAGACTTTGTTTCTTTTGATTTTTCTTCATTATAAACATAAAGATCATTTTTTTTAGTAAGTAAGGAAATTCGGTATTGATCAAAAACAGTCATTTCTAAAAAACTATTTTGTTCATCGTGAAAGCCACTGGCTGTAATTTGTTTTTTAGTGGCAGGATCATGGTTTCTAATTTCCCAAACTAAATTATTAGGAAGTTGAGCATAGTAAATCCTATCACCGGCAAAATCAAATCCGGCAACATTTTGAGCTAGAATAATTTTTTCTTCCGGCCGTTTTATGTTGACATAAAAAAGTTCGTGGGCTTTGGTTAAAACCACCAATTCATCATTTCGATTAAACATCCAGCGAACTTTTTGTGCTTCAAAATTATTTTTTTGAGACAAAGCAGAAGGGGGTTTGTTTTTGTTTAAAGATAAGTTTTCTTTGAAAGAATAATCATTAAACAAGTCTTTAACCGTAATGATTTTTTGAAGTTGGTTGTTTTCCAGCTGTCCAACCAGATATCTTTTTTGATTATTCTTCTTAAGAGGAATTAATAAACGACTGTGATCATTGCTCCATTCTACATTTTCTTTTTCTTGAGGATCAAGAAAAAAAAATTCCGTTGAACTAAAAATTTCTTTAAAGATTTTTTCTTTTGTATTTGCAAGATTGACAGTGATTTTTTGATTATGCTCAGCGTTGTTTTTTGTTTGAAAATAAATTAATTCGTTTTTATTTCTGGGGGAAAGAAAAAATTGATTAAGGTTATCAGTATTGGGAATGGGTGAGATTTTTGCTTTTAAAGGAGTGAGAATAATATTCCAAAATTCAGTGGAAATTCCGGAATGAACATTAAAACTTTTTTCCCAAGAATGGTATCCCGGTTTAGTGCAACGTAAAGTATGGCGTCCCGGACGGAGGCCATTCAAGGTAACAGAGTTATTTAAGGGGTTAAGCTTCTTTTTATTTTGTTTTTTACCGTCCAGATAAATATCAATTTTTTGTGGCCAACTTTTTAAAGTAATGGAACCACTATAAATAAAAATTCCTTTTTTCCAATCAAAGCGATAACCCTTGGTGGTTAAAATTACCACAGGAACAGTGACAAAAAAAAGAAGGACAAAGAATAATAAGAAGAAACGACGTTGAAAACGAGTCATTTTAAATAAATTTAATAGCTAAATCAATTAAACAATAGGCAATTTTTATCTTATAGCCATTGCAAGTAAAACCGAATTGATCGTTTTTGTCAAGGTTGCCAGTTAAAAAGTTATATGATAACGTAGAAAATAATATTGGACCAAATAATTTGTAACAAATAAAATTACATGGGTGAAGATTTCTTCCAAGAGGAGGGAGAAAAAGAAAAATATTTTTACCAAAATTATTTTACCAACAAGCAAATTTTAATGTTGTTGATAGTAGGTTTTGTTTTTGGTTTTTTAATTAAGACAATAGCCACGGAAAAAGTGACTATTGGTTTTGAAGATTATAAAAAGGATAGTCTCACCAGCGACTATCAACTGATGGATGAGCAAAAAGTGAAAGAAAGTCAGCCGAGTGAAAAAGAAAGTCCTACGTCGCTTGAGGACACACAAGGTGATAAGTCCGGAGAAGCTACAGATAAAGAGAATCAGTCAGAAAATAAGCAGTAGTAAAAAATAATAAACTAATTAAAAATTAATTTAAAGAGGTTATGGAAGATCAAAGTTTCAAGGAGGGAAACAATAATAAGGAGGGGGATATAGAAATAACTAATGATAAAACTATGGAAAATAATAAAGAAAATATAGAGCAAAAAACAGTGGAGGAGATTGAGGCAGATGAAAAGCAAAATAAAAAAATAAAAAATTTGTTAGCGTTGGTGATTTTATTGGCGGGTTTAGCTATTGGAAGTTTTTTTGTTGATATTACCCAATTAATCAGCGGAAGTGGTTTTTCTAAACGAGTACTAAAAACAGTAGATGTTTTTGAAGCGGAAGGTAAAACTTGGGTGGGATTTAAAGAGCCAAAAATAGAAGTTAAAGTATTAACGGTGGGAGATGAGGACTTAAAAGAATGTCCTACTTGCGATCCTCAAAAAGCCTTGGTTTGGTTAAAAAGATTTTTTCCCACTATGGTAGCCAAGAAGGTGGTAGGAGATTCACCGGAAGGGAAAAAATTAATGGAGGAAAATAAATTAAAAACGGTTCCATCTTTTGTTTTTTCTAATAAAGTAAAAGATACTAAGTTTTTCCAAGAAGAAGCTAAAGTGCTTTTTGATGAACGAGGAGATAATCTAGTATTAAATTCAGCCGCCATCGGTATTCCGGTAGGTAAATATTTAGCCATTCCTCAGATTGAGGAAAATGATCCGGTAATTGGAAATCGAGAAGCCAAAGTAAAAATAGTGGTATTTTCTGATCATCAATGTCCGTTTTGTTCAAAATATTTCGGTGAAATTACCGGATTAGCCAAAGAAATGGGAGATAAAGTGGTTTTAGCTTATAAAGATATGCCTTTAGATTTTCATCCTCAATCTAAAACTTCCGCTTTAGCGGCACATTGTGCGCAAGAGCAGGGAAAATTTTGGGAGATGTCAAAAGTGCTTTATGCCACTCAGGACGCCTGGGGGAAAACAAAAGGAGAAGCTGATTTTACTCCCTATGCCAAACAAATCGGACTTGATATAAATAAATTCAAGCAGTGCATTACTGACAAGAAATATGTTGATGTTATAGAAAAGAATGCAACGGAAGGACATGACTTTGGAGTTTCCGGAACTCCTTCTACTTTTATTAATGATCAGTTTTTCGGAGGAGTGGTGCCTAAGGAACAATTAAAATCAATTATTGAAAAAGAATTGAATGGAGACGAAATGGAAGCACCGGCTGACAATAATCAAAAAGAAGAAGATAAAAAATAAATTTAATATTAAGATAAAATAAAAATAAATAAATAAATTAGCCAATAAAATAAAAATTATTTTATGGCTGGTTTTGTAGGTCTTCAAAATTTAATGATAAAAAAACAATATGAAATAGCCATTTACGGAAGAGGAGGGCAAGGGGCTAAAACCACTGCCGAAGTTTTAGCACAGGCGCAAGCTTTAGAAGGAAAATTTGTTCAAGCCTTCCCTCAATTTGGACCGGAACGAACCGGTGCTCCGGTTTTGACTTTCGTAAGAATTTCTAATAAACCAATTATTACTCATCAACCAATTGTTTCACCAGATTGTATTTTAGTGTTAGATGATACGCTCTTAGCCTTGGTGGCACAACGTTATCAGCAAGAAAAAAATCAACTGGTAATAATTAATTCTCAAAAAAAGCGATCAGCGGTGGCTGAAATTCTGGCACGAAATGAATTTTTTTTGGTCGATGCTACGGGAATATCTTTAAAAATAATCGGAGAAGATCGTCCTAATACAGTTATTTTGGGAAAATTAGCTAAACTAAGTGGAAAAATTTCAGTGAATTCAATTAAGAAATTTTTTCAAGATAAATATATTGGTAAGATTGGAAAAGAAAAAACGGCTAAAAATATTGAAGCGATTGAAGAAGCTTATCGGGGGGAGTAAATGACCCATAGAGTTAACGGCTTCTGCTTGAAAAATAAATTTGAGAACAAGCTTAAATAAAAAAATGACAAAAATAAAAAAATCATTTGTTAAAGAAGAGATAATCCGGGAAGATGTTAAAGTGACTAAAGATAATAAGTCCATTGAGAAAAAAGAAAAAGATTTTGCTAAAGAAAAAGGAGCAATCATTATTAATCGGCGAGAAAATTATCCTAAAACCGGTGATTGGAAAAAAGAAATACCGGTGGTTGATCTTAATCGATGTGTTGGTTGTGGTATTTGTGCACAACATTGTCCGGAAAATACCATTCAAATGGAGGAGATTAAGGGGAAAAGAAAGGCGATAATCAAATATGACTTTTGCAAAGGTTGCGGTGTTTGTGCGGAAGTTTGTCCTCACAAGGTTATAAAAATGAAAAAGTAAAAACAATATTTTTAGTGAGAAAAATAATTAAAACAGAAAAATAACAGACAATAAAATGATTACCGGAACATTGAAGGGGTATTTAATAGTTGATTTTGACAGCACTTTTGTAAAACTTGAAGCCTTAGAGGAATTAGCCGGGATAGCTTTAAAAAATAATCCAAGACGGGATAAAATTTTTGAGCAAATTTTACAAATTACTCGACAAGGAATGAATGGAGAGATTACTTTTACTAAATCATTAAGTCAACGGTTAAAGCTTTTTCAGGCCAACAAAAATCACATTAAAAAATTAATACTACTTTTAAAAAATAATATCAGCGATTCAATAAAGGAGAATAGACAATTTTTTATAGATAATTCAGAAAAAATATACATTATTTCGGGAGGGTTTGAGGAGGCGATTTTGCCGGTAGTTAAAGATTTTGGTATTTCTCAAAAACATGTTTTGGCTAACAGGTTTATTTTCAATCATCAAGGAGAAATAATCGGAGTGGATAAAAAACAAACTTTAGCTTATGATAATGGAAAAACAATGGCGGTAAAAGAATTGGATTTGCAGGGTAAAGTTTTTGTTTTGGGAGATGGTTTCACCGATTGGCAGATTAAAGATGCGGGATTGGCGGATGAATTTGTTGTTTTTACGGAAAATGTTAGACGAAAAACTATTGTGAAAAAAGCTCAGAGGGAAATTAATAATTTAAATAAATTGCCGAAAGAATTTTTAAATTAAATAATAAAAATAAGATGTTTAAGCAAAGTGAAAAAATAGGGAATAATCAAGAAAAGGGAGGTAATTTAATAAATGGAATCAGAGCACAAATAAGAAAAAAATGGGCGAGTAAGGCTAAGTTATTGAAGAAAATAAATAGTTTATTGGATAGATACGAAGCTTCTTTAGAAAAAGAGATGCTGACTCCGGCAGAAATTAAGAGGGAATTTAATGAATTGCTTTTAATAAGGGGAGGTAAAAAAATTCTTACAAAGGCGAATGCTTTGTTTCTAAAATTAATGACTCTTGATTTGCTTGGAGGAAGGATGATAAAATTAAGTGATATTTTATATATTCAGAGTTCATTGAATAAGAAAAGTTTTAAATTACACTTAGATATTGATCGCCAATGGTTAAAACAAAACAAATTAAAAAAATTTAAGGAGGAATTTGAAAAAGGATTAAAGCAGTTAGCGGAAATTGTAAAAGACAGTAAGGGAGTTAAGTTTATCATCATGGAATCAGAAATGGTTGAAAAAAATCCAAAAAAAGTGAAAGAAGCGGGATTTACTACTCCGGAAAGGAGATCAAAAAAATTTGCTTCTATGACCAGGGAAGATTTTTTAAGTAGATATTTAACACCGGAAAAAGAAGAGTAAGGATAACTAAACTAAGATAAACTATGACTAATTATCAAAAACAAAAAAAAGTGGTTTTGCCCGGTGGTTTTGCTGTCGGTGAAGCTTTGCGACAAATTAATCCTGATGTAATGGCTGTTTACCCAATTACTCCCCAAACACCGATTGTGGAATATTTTGCCCAACAAGTGGCAGATGGTAAGGCACAAACTGAAATTATCCCGGTGGAATCAGAACATAGCGCCATGAGTGCTTGTATCGGATCAATGGCAACGGGAGCCAGGACGGTGACCGCTTCTAGTTCTCAGGGAATAATGTATATGATGGAGGTGCTTCCGGTGGCCAGTTCAATGCGATTGCCAATTGTCATGGCGGTGGCCAATCGAGCTATTTCCGGTCCGATTAATATCCACGGTGATCATTCTGACGCTATGATGATGAGAGACACCGGCTGGATTCAAATTTTCGCCGAAAATGCTCAAGAAGCTTATGATAATATGATTATCGGATTAAAATTGGCGGAAAAAGCTGAGTTACCTCTAGCTACCAATATAGATGGTTTTGTTCTTTCCCATAGCGTGGAGAACTTAAAAATTTTACCGGATGAAACAATAAAAAGTTTTGTGGGAAATTATCTTCCCCAAGAAACATTATTTGATTTTGATCAGCCAAAAACTTTTGGTCCGATAGCTCTACCGGATAGTTATTTTGAATTTAGAAAACAAATTTATGACGCTATGGAAAAAGTAGAAAGCTACTTTAATGAAACGACAAAGGAATTTGGGGTAATCAGCGGAAGAGAATATGAGGTGGTGGAGGAATATAAAATAGCTGATGCGGAAAAAGTGGTGGTGGCAATGGGAGCCACTTGTGGTACCATTAAAGAATCGGTAGATCAGTTAAGAGAGGAACATGAGAAAGTGGGATTACTCAAAATAAGAATGTTCCGTCCTTTTCCGACTGAAGCAGTTAAAAAAAGTTTGCAGTCAGCTAAAGAAATTATTGTTTTGGATAAGCATATGTCTTTTGGCACAGAACAAGTTTTAGCGGGAGAAATTAAAAGAGCAATTAATAGAGAAGTAAAAAGCGTAATCTATGGGTTAGGAGGGAGAGAGGTTACGGAGAAAGAAATAAAAGAAGTTTTTCAAGGAAAGGTAAAGGATTTTTTAATGTAAGTTGTAAAAAATTATCAGTTTATTTGAAAAATAATTATGAAAGAAAATAAACAAAAAGTATCTGCTATGACCACTTGTTCCGGTTGTCCCATTGGTTTGGTGGCACGCACTGTTTTAAATGCTACGGCTGACCCGGTGGTGGTGAGTAATGCTACCGGTTGTATGGAGGTAACCAGTACCATTTATCCCAACACTTCCTGGAAAGTGCCTTACATTCATAGTGTTTTTGCCAATGCGGCCGCGACTATCAGTGGAGTGGAACGAGCTCATCGAGCCCTTAAAAAAAGAAAAAAATATCAAGGAAGGGATCCGAAATTTGTGGTTTTTGCCGGAGATGGAGGAACTTATGATATTGGTTTGCAAGCGCTCTCCGGGGCTTTGGAGCGGAAACATGATTTTCTTTTTGTTTGTTATGATAATGGTGCCTATATGAATACCGGCGGGCAACGAAGCGGAGCGACGCCTTATGGTATGACTACGGAAACTACTCCGGCGGGAAAAGAATCTTTAGGTAAAGAATTAAAACGAAAAAATATTATGGAAATAGTGGCGGGACATAATCTTCCTTATTTAGCAACGGCTAACATAGGCTTTTTAAATGATTTTGAACAAAAAGTAAAAAAAGCTTTCTCCATTAAAGGACCAAAATTTATTTTAGTTTTTTCTCCTTGTGTGGCTATTTGGAAGTATCCTCCGGCGAAAACCATTGAGCTGGCTAAGTTGGGAACGGAAACTAATTTTTGGCCGTTATATGAAATTGAAAATGGAAAATACAAATTAAATTATCAACCGAAAGAAAAAAAACCAATAGAAGAATTTCATAAAACTCAAAAAAGATTTAAGCATTTATTTAAAAGAAAAGACAAAAAAGAAATTTTTCAAAGAATTCAAGAAAATGTGGATAAGGAATGGGAAAAAATAAAAAAACAAGTAATTTGCAGTGAAGAATAAATCTATGAAAAATCAACCAGATCAATTGGAAAAAAAATTGACCGAGGAAGAAATAATTAAAAAATTAACCGGTGAAATGCTTTTTACTTTTTTTGGCAACACAGAGTATGCCGGTTATGTTTTTTTATGATAAAAAGAAGGGACTGTATTTTAAAACAGTAAGAGAAGGAATGGTAAAGCCGATTTCTTTTGAAGAAGCGGAAGCGCTTATTAAAAACGGACGATCGGATAATTTTATAAGGTGGTAAAATGATATTAATTTTGTGACTCATTTTTTACTAAAATATTAGTTGTAGTTAGAATAAAGTATTAATATTTCCGGGGATAAGTTATTATTTTTTTTCGTTAAAATATTATAATAATTTTAAATGAGCTCTATCGATTATCAAAATAGGGGAAAGGGCAGAAAAAAAAGATGAAAAAGTTATTGCTGATTTAGAAAAAACCGAAAACTATGTTATAATAAACGATAAAGCTGATGATAATGGTAAGAAGATAAATAATTTAAAGCTAAATCAAAATAATTTACCAAATAATATAAAGAAAGTTAATAATGAGGAGTTTAATAATTAAGAATTGAACGATATAAATTCACTAGTTTAAAAAATATAATAATTTGTAAAAATAAAAATATGGATAAAATATTTGAAATATTGCAAAATATCCAAAGAGATGTTGGCGCATTAAAAGGTGACATGGAACATCTTTCGAAGAAAGTGGATAGTTTAACTGATGAAAATCAGCCTAATTATTCACAGAAAAATGTTAGGTTAGATAGCAATGGTAATATAAGAGCGGGTAAACAAGTTGTTTCAAATGAACAGCTGGATTTTGATAATCCAAATAACGGACAAAATGCTGATATGGAGCAAGAGAGAATGACCACTACACCTATGGAGAACATTGAGAGAGTAGCAGAGAATAATCTTCAGAGCGTTGATCAAACTAAACCATTGCAATCCATTAAAGCATCTGGTCCAAGAAAAAAATCGTGGATAGAAAAGTTTTTTGCGTGGCTATCTAATGATTGGCCAATGAAAATAGGAGGATTTTTTGTTGTAGCGGCTATTGGTTGGTTTGTTACCTATGCTACCGCTGTCGGTTGGTTAAGTCGTGTGGCACGAGTTGTGCTTGGGTATGTGTTGGCAATTAGCGCTATCGGGTTTGGATCAATTAGAATGAATAAAGAGCAAATCCAAGGAAATCTTTTTTTGATAATTGGAATAGCGGCTATGTTAATTTCTACATTGGGTGGTTTGTATTTTAAAATGTTTCCTCATACGGTTGGTCTTTTTATTATGCTTATTGCCGTTGGGTTTGTAACATTGATTTCTTTAAAACAAAAAAGTTTGGCATTAACTGCTTCAATGATTTTTTTTGGAGGCATCATCCCTATGTTCTTTTTTTCAGATATTAGTGTAAATATAATTTTTGTATATTTATTTATATTAACCCTCGGTACATTATGGATAGTTTATTTTACCGGTTGGAGAATGCTGACATTTTATATGTTACTTATTGTTGGTTTTTATTCCGTCGCTTATATTTCTACAGAAAGCTCTTTTAAGATAGAAAATGTTAAAAATCTTTTAATATCATTTTTATTTGTAGGTGTTTTTTATGTAGCCAATGTGTTAGCTATCATTAAGTCAAAAAAGGACAATCAATATGATGTAATTACGGCCTTAGGTATTGGTGCGTTGACCTTAATTTGGATTTTAAGTTTTGCTACAAAGGAATTGGAAGTAATTTTAATATTATTAGCAACATTATTATTTGCGTTTGCTTCTTATTTTATTTTTACTCAGACAAGCAAAAAATCACCCGCAATAATTTATGGTGGCGTAACAATTGCTCTTTTTTTTGTGGCCACAGCTCTTCAATTTAAAGGGGAAGTATTAATAATAGCTTACTTGACTGAGACTGCTTCCTTGATAGCATTAACAATATATTTTATTGGAAAAACTATCTCCAAGAGAGTAAAGTCTTTATTATTTGTGTTATATGTGGTTCCTTTTCTTTTATCTTTTGCATCTGTGAGTAAGGCATTCCAAGCTATTTCTTTTGTAAAGACAATGGAATATATTCCAGCGTTATTTACAATACTTGTTGTGAGTATTACGGCTATTTTTATAGCAATGATTATTTTAAAGTTTACTGACATTGAAAAGGAAGACAATCTAAGATTTTTTAGAATATTTGCATATATGGGAGGATTATTTGTGATAATATTTATTTGGTGTAGTTCTCATATTTTTATAGATGATTATGATATTGCCACTTTTATTTCTTTGGTAATATATACTCTTGCCGGAGGGGTGTTCTATATAATGGGATTAAAACAAAATTATAGACCATATAAAGTTATTGGAGGGATATTATTTGGAGTAGTTATTGCCAGAGTTCTTCTTGTAGAGTTTTGGATTATGGATATGGTGATTAGAATAGCAACTGCTCTTGTTCTTGGAATATTATTAATTTCGACAGCCTTTATAAGTACAAATAAAAAATTAAAAAAATGAAAAAAAAATTATTAAAAATTAGTATTTTTTTAGTAATAAGTTTAATAACCATTGCCACAGGTTCAGTGGCTTTGGCTTATAAAGCGAATTTGGAACAAAAAGGGGCTTTTGAATCAATTATGAAATTGGCAAAAAATAAGTTCGTGGTACCGACAATGATAGATGTGCCAATTAAGTTTAAATCAGAGAAAAAACGAAGTGTTTTAGTTGTTAATTCTAGCAATGAAATTGTTCCAGCTACTGTTATTAAAAAAGTTAATAACTCAAGGTTAATTTTAACTGCCACAGACTCTTTCAGGAGTAGTAATTCGAATAAGATGGTTGATGGCAATAAAAAAACGTTTGTGGAATTTCCATTTATTGAGAACGGAGGAAAATATACAATCTTTAATAACAGGGTTGTGTTAAGAAGTTCTGTTAATGGAGATGAGCAAATTATGCATTCAGAAGAAAAATATACCGGTGGTAAAAACACTTCCGGCAATAAAAGACAGAATGTTGTATCCATTGACATAGCATCAAATAGGGTATTTCGAGCTAATTCATTGGTTATTTCTTTCGATAAAAACATAGAAAAACCAACTCGAATAAGAATTATTGCTATAAAAAATGATGGTAGTGAACAAGTGTTATTACCGGAAACTTTTTTCAATCGTAATCAAATTAATTTTCCAGAGGCTAATACAAATCATTATCGTATTATTTTACATTACATTAAGCCACTTAGAATTAGTGAAATTAAATTTTATGAAAAAGGAGCTCCTCAGAAAATAGACAATTTAGTGCGTTTTGTGGCTCAACCCGGTGAAGCTTACAATATTTATTATAATGCTGATAAATATGTAAATACTAAAGTTAAAGAATTACCAAATTTTTTCACTAATCAAACAGTTAAACTTGTAAATAATAGGATGATTATCGTTAATCCGTTATATAAAAAAGGAGACCTAGATAATGACGGTATAGTTGACGGTAAGGATAATTGTATAAATGTGGTAAATCCAGATCAAATTGATAAAGATGGCAATGGTGTTGGAGATGCTTGTGAAGACTTTGATTATGATGGCATTTTAAATGCAAATGATAATTGTCCAAGGATAGCCAATCGTATGCAAAAAGATCGAGATTTTGATGGTATAGGAGATAAATGTGATAATACGGAAAGTCGTTTTATGGAAAGAAACTCCTGGATAGTATATGTAGTTTTAGCCTTTGTTTTTTTCACCATTATTGGTCTTATGATAAAAGTGATTAAACAGAGATAAGAAATTTTTATTTTAAACCTTTTGTAATAAGAAAGTTCTCAATGCAGAGAACCTTATGTATTTTAATAAAAATTGTATTTTTAAACAGTAAGAGAAGGAATGGTAAAGCCGATTTCTTTTGAAGAAGCGGAAGCGCTTATTAAAAACGGACAATCGGCTAATTTTATAAAGTAAGTTTTTAAATTCTAAACCAATAATGTTAAGGTTTGTTTTAGTGAGGTTATCATTGGTTGGTATTTTTAATTAATTCTGATTAAATAATAAAATGTTGACTAAACTTTTAAATTTTGTACAAAAACGGCTGTTTTTTTTAATTGTGGTGGTTATTGTTGGTGGGTTGTTAAATGTTAAATTATTAGGTGGCTACACTTTTACGCCATTTGTTTGTTTGCTAGCGGCTTTGGTTATGATTTATCCATCTTTAGTTCCATTGCCTTTTGAAAAATTCAGAGAAATAAAACATTATCGGTGGTTAATTTTTTTATCGGTGATATTGAATTTTATTATGGCACCGTTGCTGGCCTATTTCTTAAGTGGCTGGCTTTTGCCGAATGAACCGATTTTGCGGTTGGGTTTTGTGATTTTGGCTCTTTTACCGGGTGGCGGAATGGTTACTACTTGGGCCTTGCGTTCCAAGGCGGATATGTTGGCGACAGTCAGTATTGTTTTGGTAAATTTAATTTTAGCTATTATCATTGTTCCTTTTGGTGTAGCTTTAAGCGCTAAACAGTTGGGAATAGACACTCAGCTAAGTGTGTCGGAGACTAACTTGGATACTCAGCAAGAAATGTGTGTGGTGGAGCAAGCCACTCAGGGAACAGCCTCTTGTGATTTTGGCGGGGCGGGGATTACTCCTTTGAAAATTATTATCCCAATTATTTTCATTATCTTCATTCCATTATTATTAGCTTTAACAACACAAAAAATTATAATAAAGAAAAAAGGAACGAAATATTTTAAGAAAATGAAAAATCAGTTCGGGGCTTTTAGCAATTTAGGATTGTTGATAGTATTGTTTATTTTAATGAGTCTAGAAAGCAACCGAGTTATATTTGAACAGGGAGAAGTGTTGGGGCGAGTGTTTTTAGGTTTAGGTATTTTTTACGGATTAACTTTTTTAGTGGCCTGGTGGTGGTACAGAAAATTCAATCGTTCAGCTAAAGGAAAAGCTTTATTGTGGGGTAGTTATTTACGTTACATTACTTTGGCGTTGGGGCTAGTTATTTCTTTAGTTTATCAAGATCAAACGCTTTCCCCGATTATTTTAGTGGTGGTTTTGTCTTATCTTATTCAAATCCCTTCTTCTTTTGTGATTGCTCAAAGATTGGAAGGGAATAAATTGCAAGAAAAATGAATTTAAATATATTTTTTTAAATTACCGTGAACGGATTGTTCGGGGTGATTTTTGTTGGTGATAATGGTAATGGTGGGGTATAATGAAAAAGAGTAAAAATTTATTAATAATGAATAAAAAGAACCCAAAAATTTCGATTATAATTAGA
>CAYMNT010000007.1:0-15028 GCA_964391875.1 uncultured Bdellovibrionales bacterium | reverse complement strand
ACTTGAGCCATACCGGTAATTCCCGGTTTAATCGTCAAAACTCGTTTAGCATAGTCTTGGTATTTTTCTACTTCTAAAGGCTGATGCGGACGAGGACCAACCAAGCTCATATTTCCTTTTAATACATTAAAAAATTGGGGTAATTCATCAATGGAATATTTTTCTAAAAATGCCCCTACTTTTGTTTTACGAGGATCATTTTTAATTTTATAAAGTGGCCCCTTTTTTATTGATTGTTTTTTTATTAACTCTTCTAAAAATTCCAGCGCCTTTTCATTATGATATTTTGAATACTGTTTACCATGACAATATTTATTTTTCATATAACGAAATTTATATAAATCAAATCCTCCTTTGTGACCAACTCTTTCATTTTTAAAAATAATCGGACTGCCACTTTCCAACCAACTAACCAAAGCTACTAAAATCATCAACGGTCCAAATAAAATAATTCCTATTATAGCCCCTATCATATCAAACAATCGTTTAATAATTTTTCCCCAACCCTCTAGGGGAGTATTTTTTATTTCAATAATTGGCTCTCCTAAAAAAATATCCACATTAAAATTGGCAGTTTGTAATAAAGTGGGTACATATTTAAAAGCAATTTTATTTTGAATACAATATTCTTTTAATTTAAATAATTTGGTTTTACTAATCTCCGGCATACATTCAACTATCTCATCTATTCCTTTCATTTTTTTAATCCTTTTAATCCGTTCCAAGTCAACATCTTCTACTCGACCAACAACTTTATAGCCAAGCTTTTTGTTATTTTTTACCGTTTTATTAATAACACTACAAAACCCATTAGTTCCCACTAAAAGTAATCGATGAACCCCCAATCCTTTATAAATTAAAAAATATCGTTGTAATAAGCTTAATATAATCCGCCCAAAAGAAACCAAAACAAACACTAAAATTCCTCCGATTAAAATAATAAATCGAGAAGAAAACCATTCTCGATTTAAAAAAACCGCCACAATAATTATCATTAAACCAATAATGGTAGCCCGAAAAACACGATAAACTTCTTTGGTTATTTTTTTAGTGGAACGAACATCATAAAGACCTTCAATGGAAAATATAATAACAAAAACCCCTCCCATTATTAAAAGTATTTCTGCGTATTGGCGCAAACCAAATTCATAAAGCAAGGGACGCAATTCTTTTACCGGTTGAGCTATACGCAAGAAATAAGCTAATATTCCGGCTAATATTATCATAAGATAATCCACCGGTACTCTTAAGGCGCTAAAAAAAAGTTCTATTTTTTTCATAAAAAACTTTACTCAATTTTTTACACAAATTTATTATAACCAAAAAATAACCAAAAGAAAAGCCGAGATTCACAGTTAATTCACTATGTTTAATTGATTAAATAAGAATTAATAATTAATATCTTTTGACAACAAAAAACAGACCTTTTTCTCTAGTCCGTTTTTTGCTGTTTAGTTCTTAATAAGCCGGGTTCTGTCCTTAAATAACTTAAGGGGTAATCATTTATCTACACCGAATATTACTAAACGGCTTTAGCGGCACTTTTCGATTGCTCGAAATACGACTTTGCACCAAATAGGGTTTACCACGCTTCATCATTGCTGATGAGCGAGTATTGTAATTAGTTATCTCGAGAGCAACTAACATCAATACACTTTTCACCTTTGTCTCGATCTTAATCGAGTTAGTATTGTCTCTGTGGCACTGTCCCTCGTTTACCATTACTGGCAAACTGATCGGCATTACCGATTATTTTCATCATTATGTAATAATGATATGGTGCCCGGACTTTCCTCCTCACATTTAATATAATGAGGCGATTACTCAACGAACCAAACATCATTATTTAATCATATTTATTACACTTTGTCAATATAAAATTTTTCCTCCAAACCATCCCACCACCCACTGTCGTTTCCTCTTTAATAAATACTTTTAATAAACTCCGAAAAACCCTCTTGTTGATCTTGTTGAAACATAGCTTTAACTGTAGCTGGTGTAGTTATCGCTGATTTCCAGTTGGATATGGGTTTAATATTCTTTCTCATCACATAAGCCGTTTTCACTAAAAAATTAATATCTCCTTGAGGGAAACAGGGATAAATATATGCCTGTGAATCACCCCATTGATTATACGAATCTTTTACTTCAAAACTCATGGGCAATCCTTTCTTTTTAATTGCTTCATGAACTTTAATCGGATTTAAATAATGATTAAAATTTTTATTTAAATGCTTTATTTCATTGTTTTTTATATCTTTCAATTGGTTGGATTCAATCATTACCGCTCGTTTTATTTTCTTGTCATAAAAACATGCTCCTCCTTTTTGTGGTTTAATGGGATTATTAGCAACAATTTCCATTACCATCCCATAGCCCTGCTTGGCTAACTTTAGTGCCAGCGCAATGCTGGCAAGGTCCAGTGAATTATTTAAATAAATTAAATCTTCAATATTATAAGAAATAACATCTAAATGATTTTTTAATATATTTTCGTAATTTTCTTTCGTTATATAATTACGCTTGTTAGTTTTCCCCGGATTAACTCTAAAAAATACATTACTGTGAATTTTTTGCATCGCCAATTGTCCATGATTATGTAAGCGCTTATTTTTTTCCGTTGTTTTATCATAAAATAAAACACCTTCTTTAATATAAATACCATGAAAACTGCGTTGTACCATAAAATATACCTTCTCGGGATTAAGCCCAAAAAAATTATATCGTTTAAATTCATCAATAATTTCCTCCGCCGTCTTCTCATTTAGAACTACTAAAATTGTTTGAGTAGCCATGACCTTTTTGACATCATATCCTTCTTTTTCAGCTAATTTTTTTAAATCAAAAACCATTTGCAACATATGCCGGTTTCCTAGAGATAAATTCTTTAACTTGCCGGGACTATCCCCCATCTCCTTCATAATATTTTCCTCGGTAATTTTATTAAGTTCCTCTTTTCTATTATTTTTTTGACGATTGGTTAGTTTTCCTTTTTTTATTTCCGCCTCTATTTCACTTCTCATGTGACCAACTATTTCTTCAGTGGTAAATTGGCTTAAATTTAAAAGATATTTTGTTCCCAATCCCAACCTGGTAGCTTCTCCGGCGGCCGTATGTTCCCACAAAATTTTACCTGATAAAATTGCTTCCGTTGCTTCTTTTGTGTCAATTGTTTTATCGTCAAATTTAATTATATCTTTTTCTCTTATCGGCTCTAAAAAATCATAATTTACGTAAGCGTTTATTTCTTTCTCATCTTTTTTAATATCTGCTATGCCGACATTTACCACCTCTTTGTAATGTTGCTGTAACATTTCTTCAATGTATCGCAAAACTGAGGTGCGATATTCTTCAAAAGAATCTAGATGAATTTTAACTCTTTTATTTTCTTTCATAACACTCTTTATTAGTTTAACCTTTTTTTAGCAATAGTTTTTAGCTCTAAATTAAAATGTTCAATGGCTTGATTAATTATGGGATCAAAATTTTTATAAATTTTTCGTTCTTTTACTATCTTTCCTGCCTCCAGCAGTGAATCAAAAGTTCCTGCATCCAACCATTCTCCCTTAAGCATTCCCACTCTTAACTCTTTCTTTTTCAGATATTCCTTATTAATATCAGTAATTTCAATTTCTCCTCTTTCGGAAGGATTTAACTGTTTGGCAATATCTACTACTTGAGCATCATAAGTATATATGCCGGTAACAGCATAGTTACTCTTTGGTTTTTCAGGTTTTTCTTCAATGGAAACTACTTCATTATCGTCAGTAAATTCAACCACCCCAAATCTCTCCGGATCTGTCACCGTTTTAGCAAAAACCATTCCCCCTTTTTTAAAATTTTTAATCTCTTCTGAAAAATCATCTTCAAAAATATTATCACCAAGAATCATTGTTACCTCACCTTCATCAATAAAATCTTCGCCTAAAATAAAGGCTTCGGCTAACCCTTTAGGTATTTTTTGAACTTTAAATTCAAGTCGAATATTAAACTTATCAAAAATTGATCCCAATAAATTTAAAAATTGACCGGAATGTTCCGGTGCTACAATAATTAAAATATCTTTTATTCCCGCCTTAATTAAAACATTTAACGGATAAAATATCATCTGTCGGTCATACACCGGCAATAATTGTTTGCTGGTGGTGGCGGTTAAGGGGAATAGTCTGGTAGCCGTCCCTCCGGCTAAAATAATTCCTTTCATTAAAAAATGTTAATTATTAATTATTATTCCATTTATAATATTGCGAATTAAACAAAAGAAAAATAATTTCACATTGATTGGCAATGGCCCTTAAAAAACGTAGCTCGTCTTTATTGGCTTTTCTATTTTTTTTATATCGACAAGTTGTTAGCAAAAAAGCTTTAATGGAAAAATTATTTGATTCAGAATAAAACACACAATAGTTATTAATTGTTTTTTGTTTTTTGTCAGAAAATATTTTTATTAAATCTCGATTACTTATTTCTGCTTGGTTACCGGAAACATTTTCTTTTGTACTTTCGCTATATTCACCCATGGATTGCTTGGTTTCCAAATTAATAATTCTTATCAAAGCTTGTTCTTCCCCGGTAACGCTACAAACTATACGTAAAAATTCAGCAAACATTTCCTTTAATTGATTTTTAGTGGATGGCACCTTCATTTTCTCAAAAAGATTTTTGATCATAGAAATTTCCACATTAACCTTTCCTAAATGTTCAAAGGCCCCCAATAACTCCCGCTCTCTATTTTTTAACTTACTATTTAATAAATAAGCTTCCTTTTCCTTTTTCCTGATAGCCAACTCGTAACGCCGAAAAATAACTACTAAAGCTATCAATTCAATTGTTAAAAAGAATCCTTCTATTACAACCTCGGAAAAACGTCCTATATTGTGACGCACAAAAAAGGGTGTCAACACTATCATCACAAATAAAGTAGCAAAATTTATCTTTAAAATTATACCTGCTTCTCGTAAAGAAACCAATTTCATACAAATTATTTATTATTTTTTAACAACGAAAATATTATTTACAACAAACTTTCCTGATAAAATTAGCTGTTGGCACAAAAAAATAATCCTAAAATAAATGCTGATAACATCCCCATTATATCATTTTTGTTATTTTTTGTTAATCAAGAAAGATTAATTTTTTTGCGTATTAAATATGTACCTTTTATCGCTTTATTTAACTTAATTTCAAAAATTAAACCTCCTCCTCCGTGAGCTGATAAGACTTCTTCCCCTTTCTCGTTTTTTATCCCCATAATTTTTGCTTGAATATTTCTTGTTGGAGTAATTATTTCCACTTTATCGTTGTTTTTTATTGCATTATGAACAAAAACCTTCCTTTTCTTGCTTAACACATTTTTTCCTTTAGTAATCCCCACAAATTCCCAATTTGTTTTATGGTAAGCCTTTTTAATTAAATGAGGGGGTTCATCGCCAAAAATAAATCCTGTCCAATATCCTCGATGAGATAATTTTTTTAGTTCTTCTTGTTGTTGCTTAATTATTTTTTTCTTCATCTCCCTTTTAAGTGATTTATCCATCAAACTATTTATGACTGCTCGATAAGCCCGCGTTACCGTTGCCACATAATAAACACTCTTGCCCCTCCCTTCAATTTTAAAACTATCTATTCCTGCCTTTATTAATTTATCTAAATGTGTTATCAAACAAAGATCATAACTATTAAAAAAATAAGTGCCTTGTTCATCTTCTTCCAGTTTAAGTTGAAATCTTTTTTTATCATCTGTTACTGTCATTTCTTTATTATTTTCTTCATTATTTTTTTTAGTTTTATTATTTTCCTTCTCTGTTTTATTATAAGCCCAACGACATGGTTGCGCACAATCTCCCAGGTTAGCACTTCTTCCAGTCATCCATTTTGATAGAATGCATCGTCCGGAATAAGCCATACACATGGCCCCATGGACAAATACTTCCAGTTCCATTTCCGGTACCGCTTTTTTGATTTCCTTCATTTCTTTCAACGTCACTTCTCGGGCTAAAATTATTCGCTCCACTCCTTGTGCTTGCCAAAATTTTACCGCCTCAATATTGGTGGCGTTGGCTTGGGTAGAAAGATGAATGGCTATATGAGGACATTCTTTTTTAACTATTCGTAAAATTCCCGGGTCAGAAAGAATAATGGCATTTGGTTTTATTTCATTGATAAATTCCAAATGTTTTTTAAGTTTTTTTAAATGTTTATTGTGGGCATAAATATTAATGGTCACATAAAACCTTTTACCCAGCTTGCGACAAAGCTTTGCTCCCTCTCTAATTTCTTTTCTGCCAAATTTATTAATTCTGGCACGTAAAGAAAAATTAGGTAACCCAAAATAAACAGCATCAGCTCCAAATTTTAAAGCTAACTTCATTTTTTCCAAATCTCCCGCCGGAGCTAAAAGTTCAAGTTTTTTTGTTTTCCTTCTTTTAACGCTCATAATCTTCCCTATTTTAAAAAATTAAATTCCGTGCAATCCCCTTTTGAACTATTAAAATTTTTCCCTATTTACTGATTGCCCTTTACCGTTTACTATATATTCGTATACTAGTACTTAATTTGTAATTCGTAAACACCAGTGAAAATAGGCATCATCGGTCTCCCCAATGTGGGAAAATCAACCCTTTTTAAGGCTCTGACCAAAATCCAGGTAGATATTAACAATTATCCTTTTTGCACCATTGAACCAAATATAGGTATTGTTGAAGTTCCCGACAAACGAGTTGATAAATTGAATGAATTATCAAAATCCAGAAAAAAAATTTATTCCACCATAGAGTTTGTTGATATTGCCGGACTAGTAAAAGGAGCCTCCGAGGGTCAAGGCCTGGGTAATAAATTTCTGCATAACATTCGCGAAGTAGACGCAATCGTTCAAGTGGTTCGTTTTTTTGAAAATGATGATATCACCCACGTGCATGGAAAAATAAATCCCCAAAGAGACATTGAAATAATTAATACCGAATTAATACTAGCCGATTTAGAAACTGTTCAAAAAAGACTGTTAAAGTTGGAAAAAGAAATAAAAAGCAATAATAAAGAAGCTTTAAAACAAAAAGAATTAATCATAAAGCTAAAAACCATTCTGGACCAAAATGATTTAAAAAAAATACAAAAATTTATTAACTCCCTGGGAGAAGATTTTGAATTAATCCAAGATTTGCACTTATTAGCCTTCAAACCAATCTTGTATGTTTTTAATACTGCCCACCCAAAAAAAATTGAAACCGAATTTGAAAAATATACTTTTAAAGATTATCTATCCACTCATATAACTAAATATGTACCTTTGGATATTAAAACGGAAGAAGAACTGCTATCTTTAACCGACGAAGAACAACGGGAATTGGAATTAAAGTCTCACTTAGAAAAATTAATTAAAAATAGCTACGCCCTACTAAATTTAATCACTTTTTTGACTACCGGAGAAGATGAAACTCGTGCTTGGACTATCGCCAAAAATTCCACCGCTCCTCAAGCAGGACGAGCCATCCACAGTGATTTTGAAGAAAATTTTATTTGTGCGGAAGTAATTACTTTTGATGATTTTGTAAAAGCTCAAACAAAAAATAAAGCCCGTGAAACGGGCCTTATTAGGACTGAAGGAAAGGACTATCTTGTCCAAGACGGTGATATTATTGAATTCAAAATTTAATTTTTTTCTTCACTCTCTTCTAATTTAACTTTCACCGTTTTTTCTTTACCTTGATGTAATAATTTTATAGTAACTTCATCTCCTACATTCTTTTGGCTTATCACTTTCGCCAAAGTATTTTTTTTGTCTAATTTTACCCCTCCAATTTCAAGAATTATATCATTCTCCTCTAACCCGGCTTTATCTGCCGGTGAGCCTGGCATTACCGCTAAATCAGTTTGTTTTGCTCCTCTTAAAATTAAAGCTCCATTTTCTACCGGAAGATTGTTGTCTTCTTTAATTGTTTCATTGAGCATTACATAACGAACACCTAAAAAGGGACGCACTATTCTGCCATGTTCTTTTACACTTTGATAGATCCTTGTAATTTCACTTACCGGAATGGCAAAACCGATATTTTGCGCTCGAGAAGCTATGGCCACATTCACACCAATAACTTTACCGTTAAGATCCAATAGCGGACCTCCTGAGTTACCCGGATTAATAGCTGCATCAGTTTGAATTACTTCATCCAAAAGTTCTGTTTGACCTAAACCATCTCCCGCCGTTACTTCTCTTTTTAATCCTGAAATTATTCCTCGGGAAACGGTGTTACGAAATTCCCCCAGTGAATTACCGATGGCAATCACCGTTTGCCCTATTTTCAATTTATTGGAATCTCCCAATTCTACTGTTGGTAATTTTTCTTTTGTTTTAATTTTCAAAAAGGCCACGTCTACCAAATCATCCCTGGCAATAATTTCAGCCTTAAATTTTTTACCATTATTCATAATTACCGTATATTCCGCATCTGGGTCTTCCACTACATGTCGATTAGTGATGATATAACCATCTTGATCAACAATAAATCCCGTACCTCCCCCTATTTCTCGCTTTCCTTTTTTTTCTTTTTTTTGCTCCGGTGAAGAGGGTTTTTGTCGTAATCCAAAAGGATTAAAGAAATTATTATCAAAGAAGGGGTCGATAAAAAAATTATTTAATTGAGGAACATCTTTACTTACCACAATACTGACTACCGCATCTGAAGTCTTGGCCACCACACTAACCACTGAATGTTCTTCATTTTTTAGACCATTTAAATCCTTACTAACCTCATTCTCATTATTTTTTAATTTACCGTTTTCCGTTTTTAACACTCTTCCATTTTTTTCATTAACTAATTTATTAACAGCGTAACCGGCTAATGATCCAATTAAAAGACTAACTAATGCGCTAATTAATATTACCGTGGCTAAATTATTTTTTAGCTCCTTTTTGGGGTTTTTTATTTTATTTATTTTTCTCATAATTTTTGATTAAAGATTAAACTCAAAAAACCAATAATCTATTTGTTAAGTCTTAAGTTAAAGTTTATCACTAACATGGACTATCTCTTTTTATTCCTCCACATTAATTGCTCCCACGGGACATTGTTCAGCTACTTGTTTAACTTCACATTCTTCACACTCATCTTTAATCGGTTGAGCAACATCCCCTTGCATTTCAAAACATTCCGGACAACTTAGGACACAAGTTTGACAACCAATGCATTTTTCTTTATCTATACTTATTTTCATTTTATTTATATTAATTATTTATTAAAAAGTGGGATCACCCACTGACTGGGCACGAATTGAAGATTCCTCCGCTATCATTTTTTTATCGCTAAAAATAATTTGAGCCATATTCTTATCCCAAATATATTCTTTAGCTAAAACGGTTACAGGAAAATTCTTTTTTTTATCCATAATCCAATCTGAGAAATTTTTTCCTCTAACAAAAATTTGCCTGATTTTCACTTTACTCACTGCTTCAGAGTTAGCCTGTTCTTTTTTCTCTACTTGCTCCACCAGAATAATATGATAACCTAAGGGACTAATAATTATCGGTGAAACTTCTCCCGACTTCATAGAAAAAGCTTTTTCTGCCACAGAAGCCACTAATTGATTTTTCTTAAACCAACCTAACTCGCCCTCTTTTTCAACGCTCCTTCCTTCTGAGTATTTTTTTACCACTTCTTTAAAATCTACTCCTTTATCTAGCTCTTGTTTAGCTTGAATTATTTTTTGATATCCGGTGTCAGTTTTTTTAATCTCTGTTTGGTAATGTTTAAATAGTTTATTAAGATATATTTCATATTTTAAAATATTTTCTTGATATTCCGCTATCGACCAACCATAGAGTTTTTTTAATTTTAATTTTAATTCGCTTCTCCCTCCAATTTCTCCAGCTTTTTTTTCAGTTAATCGTGATAATTCATCTTTACTGATGGATAATTTATTTTGATTAGCCATTTCTTCTATTAAATTATTTTCTATCAATTTATTGAGAATTTCTTTCTTTTTTATTTTTAATCTCATTTTTCCCTTCTCCGTTGAAAAGTCAACTCTCAATCCTTTTTTCTCTAAATCACTATGTTCATAAAAATTTTTAACCGCCTTAAGGTCACCCATTAATTGAGAGGAGGTTATTATTTTTTTATTTTTACCGGTTAGCACTATCGGAAATGGTAATCTTTCATAAATCGGTGAAAACAATCTCCCCAAGGGGGAATAAAAATAAAGTCCGACTGAAACCATTCCTAACAATAAAAACAAAACCAAAAGAAATATTAAACCTCTTCTTCTTGCGGATTTATTTTTTCGCACCACACGTCTTGTTTTTTTGTGATTTTTCTTCCTACTGGTCACTTATTTTATACCAATTTATTATACATTTTATTTTAAAATCCTTATTTACATATAGCAATACTGTTATTAATCCCTTGCCTTCAATTCATTTTCCACTCATTTTAACTTATAAAGTATACCATATCATTTAATAAATAATCAACTTATTTTATTTATTCTTTTCTAATGGCTTCAATGGGAGACAATTTTGAAGCACTCATTGCCGGCTTTAAACCAAAAATTAGTCCGATGATAAAAGAAAAAGATAAAGCGGAAAAAATCATTTTTAAAGAAAATGGAAAATTAATCACAAAGCCTAAATTACTAATAACGTATCCGGCCAACTTCAACAAAATAAAGCCAAATACAATTCCCAAAATACCTCCCAATAAAGTAAGTATAATTGCTTCCAAGATAAATTGAGCTAAAATATCTTTCCTTTCTGCTCCCAACGCTTTCCGTAACCCAATTTCTGAAGTCCGCTCCGAAACAGCCACATACATCACATTGGTAATACCAATACCACCCACCACTAAAGAGATGGAAGTTAAAGCGAACAATAAAATATTTAATGTATTAAAAATAGTATCTAACATATCTTTAGCTTCGGCTATTGTGGTAATGGCAAAATCATCATTTTTAGCATCCTTGATTTTATGAGTTCGTCTCATAATTCCTTCCATTTTTAATAAAGTCGAATCAATTTTATTTGCATCAACCACTTGATAAATTGCAAAAGTAATATGGTTGATACCCATTATTCTTTTTTGTAAAGTTTTGGTCGGCATATAAATTAAATTATCCCAATCAAAAAATCCGCTACTCCCTCTCGGAGCTAAAACTCCTTTTACTAAATATAATTGCTTTTTTATTCTGATTTGTTTTCCCACCGCCTTTCCTTCTCCGAATAATTTATCCTTGATTTTTGCTCCAATGACCACCACCGGCTTAATTCCTTGATTGTCTTTTTCTGAAAACATCTGCCCTTGTTCTATTTTAAAATTATCATCCACTTTAATAATACCTGCCGTATTGCCAAAAATTAAGGCTTGTAAATTTTTTCGTTCATAGCTAGCCACTCCTTGGCCCATCACCCCGGCATACCAATGTTTGATATTGGAAAGTTCTGCTATTTTTTCCGCTTCTTTTAACTTAAAACTGGTAACGGAAGAGGCGCCTAAAGCATTTCCTCCGGAGACTTGTTTATTGCCGGGCAACTTTACTTCTATTTCAATAATATTAGACCCAAAAGATTCTACCTGTTTTAATACGAAATCTTTTAATCCGGCGGTCAATCCCATTACCAAAATTATAGCCAATACGCCTACCACCAACCCCAAAAGAGATAAGATGGTTCTTCCCCAATTAACTCGAAGAGATTTAGTTGCTAGAAAAAATGAAGTCTTCATTTTATTTAAATATTTTTTATCGCACGGTGGTGATTATTCTATTTATTCATATCTTAGGGCTTCCATGGGTGATATTTTGGTGGCTTTTTTAGCCGGATATACACCAAAAATTAATCCCACACCTAAAGAAACCGCCAAAGCAACCACAACGGAAAACAAGGAGATATTCAATTGCCAATTATATCCCAGGTGTTGAATAATTATTGCCGTTATCCAGGAAATTAAAATACCCGAAATTATTCCCACCACCCCACCCAATAGAGAAATAATCGTTGCTTCAATAAGAAACTGAAAAAATAAATCCTTACGCCAAGCACCAACCGCTTGGCGAAGACCAATCTCTCTTATTCTTTGATTGACCGAAATTAACATAATATTCATTATTCCAATCCCTCCCACTAAAAGAGCAATAATTCCTATGGTTAGTAAAATGTAGCGTAAAACATCCGTTACCTTTGTAATGATAGATAATGCTGAAGCTAAATCACGTACAGAAAAATCATCATCAATTGGATTATTAATTCTATGTTGTTTTCTCAATTGTTTTTCAATCCCCGATTTTGCCACAGCCAACTGATCTGCTGATTTAATTTTTAAACGAATAAAATTCAAATAGTTCATTCCCAATATTTGTCTTTGGGCGGTTTTTAGCGGAATAAAAACTCCTCCGTCTTGATCAGAAATACCAAAAGCGACAGATCCTCGCTTTTTAAAGACTCCGATTATCTTAAAGGTCTGTTTATTTATTTTGATTTTTTGATTAATGGGATTCTTTGATTTAAAAAAATCATCAGCTAAATCACTTCCCATAACGACCACACGAGAAAGATCATTTTCTTCTTCTTTATTAAAAAATCTTCCTTGTTCTATTTCCGCATTTTCTACATTAATATAACTGGCGGTTGTTCCCACTAAAGGTTTATTTTGACTAATGTTGCCATATTCAACTAAAACATTACTCTGAACATAACCCGACCCATCAATAACCTGAGGAATGTTTTTTGGATTACGTAAAGCATTTAAATCATCGTAAGTTAAGGTGGTTATGGTTATACCAAAAGCCACCGCCGGTGGCCCATTCTCATTATCACTTGCTCCGGGTAATACCGCCAATAAATCAGATCCAACCCCTCTAATTTCATCTAAAATTAATTCCTGAGCTGAACGACCGACGGAAAAAATTATTACCACCGAAGCCACTCCGATTATTATTCCCAAAACCGTCAACAATGATCGCAATTTATGCGCCCGTAAATTATTAAATGAAATTTTTATTGAATTAAATAACATTAATTATTTTTTAAATTTATTTCCATTGATTACATCCCTCTATATATTTTTCACATTTTTTCAAATATTTTTTTATCTCCTTTTTTATTTCTTTTAATTTATCTAAATTATTTTCCGCCTTATTTAAATACTTCTTATCAATCCCCTTTTTTTTCGCTTCTTTAATTGCCCGAGCTTGTTCTTTGATTGTTTTTTTTACCTCAGTTTTCTTTTCTTTAGCATCTCGACAAAATTGTTTGACTTTTTTTTCACAGATAACAGTTGGCACCAAATCTTCCGCTTTTAATTGACTACCAAAATGTTCTACGATTAAATAATTTCTCCTGCCATTAAGTTGACTTTCCACTATCGCCACACCTATTTCCCTAAAATCAGGAGATAAAATATTAGCTCGATGACCCGGACTATTCATCCATCCCTGATGAACACTTTGCGCCGAAAAAAAACCTTCGGCTAAATTTTCCCCCACCGTTTTATATTTATAACCGGCCTGTTCCACAAAAAACCAAGGAGGCACTCCTTCCGGTGAAATATGTTCAAAATATTCTTTATCCTTCATGTCATTGGCTTTCATTTCAGCTGATTTAACCAATAAATCATTTTTCATTAATGGCTTAAGTCCTTCATCTTTCCTAGCCTGATTGACCAAAGAAATAATCTCGTCAATGGTTCCTTCAAAAAATCTATCCTTAACGCTTATTTGTTTGTTTTTAATCAGTCCTGCGCTTAAGGATTGTTTTTTAAAATCAAAATGACTTCTGACCTCAGGAAAAACTTCTTCTCCCCACGCTACTATTTGCCTTTTCCAAATTACTATTGAAAAAATAATTATTCCCAGCAATAATAAAGTAAAGATTTTTTTTATCATTTTATTTGAATTATTTTTTTGCTCTATTTCATCAATTAAATATTATTAGCAAAACTATCATATTCCTTGTATACTATAACATAAACAACTTAAATCCACACTTTTAATTCACTTATTTTTAATTAAATTTATTTTATGAAAATAAAATTTAATAATAATTTTTCTCACAATTTACTCTTTATTATGCGTCGTGCCGGTTATCAATTAATTTCTGATAAACGACAAGGGAAACAAAGTTTTGTTCGCAAATTAACTCGTTATCGTTACCCTCGTTTTCATTTATATCTTGAGGAAAAAAATAATGATATTTTTTTTGATCTTCATTTAGATCAAACCGCTACTCGTTACTCCAACCAAATTGCTCATCAAGGAGATTACGAAAGTGATGTGGTTAAAACTGAATTAACCAGAATTTATCATATTGTTAACCGCTTCATCAAAAAATAACCGGATTATGAATTTTATCTGGTTTATCATCATAAACTTATTTTTAAGATTATGTTGTCTAAAACTTTGCTCTTTTCTTTTCGGGAAATTGTTTTAAAAGATATTCAAAAATTATAAAACTTTATCGAAAAATTATTTTGCCATTTTTTAAATCAACCTTAACTTCTCCTGTTTTGATCTTATTTTCAATCATTAACAATGCCAATTCATCTAAAATATATTTTTGAATAGCCCGTTTTAAAGGTCGTGCACCATAGGCCGGATCATAACCCTTTTTTAAAATAAATTCTTTCACCTGGGAAGATAATTTTAAATTTATTTTTTTCTCTTTCAACCTTTCATTTATCTTATTAATTTGCAACTCAATAATTTTTTCTATTTCTTTTTTATTTAAAGATTCAAAAACGATTATTTCATCGAAACGATTAAGAAACTCCGGTTTAAATTTATGGTTTAGAATATCTAGAACCTTGTTGCGTAAAACTTCCCGCTCTACTTTTTTCTTTTGACTATTGGCTTGATTATAAGTCTCAATGATTATATCGCTTCCTAAATTAGAGGTCATAATAATAACCGTATTTTTAAAATTAACTAACCTCCCTTTGGTATCAGTTAAACGACCATCATCTAAAATCTGCAATAAAATATTAAACACTTCCGGATGAGCTTTTTCAATTTCATCAAACAAAATCACACTGTAGGGCTTCCTTCTTAT